>JBGVTO010000216.1:0-17179 GCA_041862635.1 Phycisphaerae bacterium
TCACCGTATGGCATAACGGAGTTTTGATTCATAATGACGTCGAGCTGCAGAATAAAACCGGCGCGGGACGACCTGAAGGACCCGAACCGGGCCCCATTCTGCTACAAGAGCATGGTAACGAGGTATCGTTCCGCAACATCTGGATTGTTCCCCTGTAGGGCGAAAAGTAATGGATGCAGTTTTGAATCTGTTATAGAAAGAGAAGTCAAGGTATGAAAAGCAAGAGAAAATTTGTGGCAAGCATACTGGCAATCATTTCAATTTGCGGTTTCAGTGTTGCCAGTGAGACCGAGCAGATTCGCCTTAAAGTTTCGGTCCCCAATTTAGATTGTTTCGATGTCCCTGTTCAGGCGGTTATTGAGCTGCCGCTGCCGGAACGATTGGCCAGGGTGCCCTTTGAAGAAATCAGAGTCTGGCTTAGGCAGGATGGTAATCTGTACCACAACGTCTCCATACCGGGCCAGATTGTGGTGAACGACAAGAATCAAGCAGAATTGTGGTGGGTGCTGCCAGAGGCCAAGGCAAACAGCACAAGCACTTGGACTGCCGCTCTGGCTGATAGGAGACAACTGGCAGCGAGGCGTAGCCCGGTGAAGGTTTTCTCCTGGAGGGACGAAAAAGGTGATTATCTGGATTTGCTTTTCAACGGTCGTAAGGTAACGCGCTATATTTACGCCTTTGATAATTCAAGCAAAGAGCGTATCCTTGAGACGTATAAGACCTTCCACCATGTTTTCGACGCTGAGGGAAAAAAGCTGCTGACGAATGGGCCGGATGGCCTGGTTCGGTATCTGAGGAACCAGATCCTGTATCCGCACCATCGAGGGATATTCATAGGCTGGAACAGGTTGGAGTTCGGAGGCCAGAGATATGATTTCTGGCACATGGGAGAGCAAGGGCGAGTCCAGAAACATCAGAAATTTCTGGAACTGACCGCCGGGCCGGTCCTGGCAAGATCAAACTCGCTGGTTCACTGGAATAACAGAAAGGGCGAGACGATAATTGCCGAACAGCGGGAGACTACTGTATTTCGCCAGAGTGCTCCGACGATTCTGCTGCTGGATTTTCAGACCAAATTGAAGGCGGTCCGAGGCGAAGTATTTCTAAATGGGGACCCGGAACACGCAGGTTTTCAGTATCGAGGGCACGACGATGTTGCTAAGGGCGGCAAAGAGGTCAAGGCAACTTACCTGTTTCATAAGGATGGTATCGACCCGAAGAAAGACCACAACCTGCCGTGGGCGGCGATGTCATACGGTTTGAACGACCGGCGTTACAGTGTTCAACATATGAATCATCCCGGCAATCCGAAGCCAACCATTTATTCGGCATATCGCGATTACGGACGGTTTGGTGCGTTCTTCAAAGAAGAAATCCGCGCCGGCAAGACATTAACGCTGGGCTACCGCATCTGGGTAGGTCCCGGCGAAATGCCCAAACGGCAAGAGCTGGCGGATAGATATTCGGCATTTGTCAATGGCCCAAAGGTTGAAGTGCTCAGACGGTAAAACCGTTTGTGATTGACGTTGAAAATTGTAAATCGGCTGAGGGATTCAGAGCTTTAAGGAGGTGGTGGTATTTTCGCGGAAAATTTGAATTGCGTATCAACTTCCGCCAGTTATAATGTCTTAATTAGCTTCGCAATAACCAACATTTTCAGGGAAAGATAGTGATTTTTTTTGATAAGGAGAAAGAGAAATGGCAAGACCTGTAACACTTTTTACCGGTCAGTGGGCGGATTTACCACTGGAAAAACTGGCCAAAAAGGCGGCGAGCTGGGGTTATGATGGTTTGGAGCTGGCCTGCTGGGGCGACCACTTTGAGGTTGACAAGGCGCTGAGCGACCGCAGCTACTGCAAGGCCAAGCGTGACCTTCTGAAGAAGTATGGCCTCAAAGTGTACGCGATATCGACGCACCTGGTTGGGCAGGCCGTGTGCGACAATATTGATGAGCGTCACAAGGCAATTCTGCCCCCGGACGTCTGGGGCGACGGCGAACCTGAAGGCGTCCGCAAGCGTGCGGCCGAGAAGGTAATCGATGCTGCCAAGGCCGCGAAGAGACTGGGTGTAGATGTCGTCAATGGATTTACGGGAAGCTCCATCTGGCACATGGTTTATTCGTTCCCGCCAAACCCACCAGCGGCAATCGAGGAAGGTTACAAGGACTTCGCGAGGCGCTGGCGGCGCATCCTCGACGCCTTCAAGGCAGAAGGTGTGAAATTTGCTCTGGAAGTACACCCAACGGAGATTGCGTTCGATATTGTCTCGGCCGAGCGTGCCATTAAAGCCATCAGAGGCCACAAATCTTTCGGCTTCAACTACGACCCCAGCCACCTCGCCTACCAGGGCGTGGATTACGTTAAGTTCATCCGTACTTTCGGCGACCGTATCTTCCACGCTCACATGAAGGACGTCTGGTGGGGTCACGGGGATGGGACGGTTGGTGTTTTCGGCGGTCATACCGAGTTTGCCGACCCCCGCCGCTACTGGGACTTCCGCTCAATCGGTCACGGCGATATCAACTTCGAGGAAATAATCGTTGCGTTGAACGACGTCGGCTACCAGGGACCGCTTTCGGTTGAGTGGGAAGACAGCCGAATGGACCGTGAGCACGGCGCAGCAGAGGCCTGCGAGTTCTTCAAGAAGGCGGACTTCAAGCCTTCCCAGGTCGCCTTCGATGCGGCGTTCGAGAAATAGCAATTACAGGAAAGGTTGATTATGGCTGACAGAAGCGGATTGGGCCGGCGTCAGTTCTTAAAGAGAGCAGCCGGCACTACTGCTGGGGTGATAGGGTATCCGTACATTGTTCCTTCGTCGGCTTTGGGTAAGGCCGACAGTATAGCGCCGAGCGAACGAATTACTATGGGCTGCATCGGGGTCGGCTGGCAGGGTGGCAGCAATATGAACTCATTTCTTCGCGAAAAAGACTGTCAAATCGTCGCCGTCTGTGACGTTGATAAAAACCATCTGCAAAGCGCGGTCGATCGTGTTAACGAGGAATACAAAAACAAAGACTGCGCTGCGTACGCGGATTATCGCGAGCTGTTAGCGCGGGATGATATAGACTCAGTATCGCTCGGTCTGCCCGACCATTGGCATGCGATTCCAGCAATCGAAGCTGCGAGGTCGGGCAAAGATATTTTCGGCGAAAAGCCCCTGTCGCATAATCTAAGGGAAGGCCGGGCAATGTGCGATGCGGTCGAGCGTTACGGGCGGATATGGCAGACCGGAAGCTGGCAGCGTTCGGAAACCAACTTTCGCTTTGCCTGCGAGCTGGTCCGTAACGGCCGCATCGGCAGAGTGCATACTGTTGAGGTGGGGCTGCCTTCGGGACATACCGACTTCGGCGGCACTAAAGGCCAGGAAGGGATTTGTCCGCCGCCCATAGAGCTTGACTATAACTTCTGGCTGGGGCCGGCGCTATACGAGCCTTACTGTCCGGCGCGTGTGCACAAGAACTGGCGGTGGGTCTTAGACCACGGAGGCGGGCAGTTAATGGACTGGGTCGGTCACCACGTCGATATCGCCCACTGGGGCCTCGGGTTGGACTACGGCGGCCCGTACGAGATAGAAGGATCAGGGGAATATCCGAAAGACGGATTATGGAACAGTCCGACAAAGTATCGGCTAACGGCGAAATATCCTAACGATATTACGATGATTATCGCCGGTGGGCACGACGACATTCGCGGCGGGACAAAGTGGATAGGCACAGACGGATGGGTGTGGGTTACTCGCGGCAATATAGACGCACAGCCCAAGAAGCTGCTCGAAGAGAAACCCGGACCGGATGAGATACGCCTGTTTCGTTCGCCCGGACATTGGCGCAACTTCCTCGACTGTGTCAAGAGTCGCGAGATCACGCTAACACCTTGTGAGGTTGCACACCGCTCAGCGACGCCGGGCCACTTAGGACAGATTGCCATGCTGTTAGGGCGCAAGATACGCTTTAATCCCCAAACCGAAGAAATACTCGATGACCCGACAGCAACGAGCTTGCTCGGAAAGGCAATGCGCAGCCCGTGGCACCTGTGAAATTGACTATTGACCATATTATTGAATATTGGAAATTGATTATCATTTGTTAATTGTAAGATTAGGGTTTTTCGTATGAAGGAAAGAGGGATTAATCGACGTCAATTTATTAAAAGTACAATCGGTACCGCAGCGGCTATAAGTTTTCCATATATTGTTCCGGCGTCTGCTCTGGGCCAAGCCGTAAATATTGCGCCGAGTGAGCGGATAACGTTGGGCTTTATCGGTGCAGGCAAGCAGAGTAAACATCTGATGCGGTCTTTTCTGAACTCGCCCGGTACACACGTTCTGGCCGCCTGTGACGTCGATAAGCTCAAGCTGGCGCGTGGGCAGAAGATAGTCGAAGACCACTATGCCGTAAAGAGCGGGGGCACGTACAAAGGCTGCGATATATATGGAGATTTTCGTGAGCTGCTTGCCAGAGACGATATTGATGCAGTGGTGATTTCCACACCTGACCATTGGCACGCCATTATGGTCATTCAGTCTGCAATGGCCGGCAAGGATATTTTCTGTGAGAAGCCGCTTTCACAGACTATCGCTGAGGCCAGGGCTATGGTCAATGCAGTCAGACGCTACGGCCGGATTTTCCAGACCGGCAGTATGCAGCGCTCAGACTGGCATTTCCGCTTAGGGTGCGAGCTGGTCCTCAACGGTTACATAGGCCAGTTACAACACGTAACCGTTGGCGTAGGTGGTCCTCCCCAGGATAAACCACTGCCGGCAGAGCCGGTACCGGATTATCTGGATTGGGACATGTGGCTGGGCCCGGCGTTGTCGAGGCCGTATAACTCGGAGCTTTCTCCGCATTTAAGCTGGGACGGCTTTCCTAATTGGCGCAATCACAGCAGCTTTGGCGGCGGTGGGATGACCGACTGGGGTGCACATCATTTTGATATCGCCCAGTGGGGTATGGGTATGGACGAGAGCGGCCCGGTTGAAATTATTCCGCCCGACGGTGGGGATTACAAGGTGCTTACCTATAAATATGCCAGCGGTGTTACGATGACCCGCGATAGGGCCAACGGCGTCTTGTTCAGTGGCACAAAAGGCGAGGTCGAGGTCAATCGCGGACATATCCGCACCCTGCCTGAGAATCTGAAGGACCAGCAAATAGGTCCCAATGAAATACACCTTTACGAAAGCAGAAATCATTATGTTGACTGGTTGGATGCTATCCGCAAACGCAGCAGACCGATTTGCGATATTGAGACGGGGTGCCGTTCAGTAAGCGTTTGTCATTTAGGCAATATAGCGTACAAGCTTGGCCGGCCACTGAAATGGGACCCCAAAAATGAGGTGCTTATCGGAGATGCCGGAGCCAGCCGGTTGCTTTCGCGGCCCATGCGCAGCCCATGGCACCTTTAGAATTGACTATTGATTATATTTTACGAAGAGAATTCTTAATACGAATTATGTGATGCGAGTTCAGGAGTTTTATTATGAAGAAATTTAATCGGCGTCAATTTTTGAAAAATGCGACCGGTGTTACCGCCGGTGCAATGGTATTTCCATATATTGTTTCTTCTTCAGCGTTGGGCAGAGCCGGCAACGTCGCAGCGAGTAATCGGATAGTGATGGGCGCCATTGGCGTAGGTTCCCAGGGTTCGGGTAACATGCGCAGCTTTTTAGGCAAGAAGGAAGTTCAAATGGTGGCCGTTTGTGATGTCGATGAGGCTCATCGCGACAGGGCCAAGAATAGCGTGGACAAAAAATACGGAAACGATGATTGCATGACATATTCGGATTTCCGCGAAGTGATTGAGCGTAAGGACATCGATGCATTGTCACTGGCAATGCCCGACCATTGGCATTCAATCCCGGTAGTTATGGCTGCCAGGGCCGGCAAAGATATGTACGGAGAAAAGCCTCTGGCCCGTACGATTAATGAGGGCCGGGTGATGGCAGATACAGTTCATCGTTACGGCCGGGTCTGGCAAACGGGTAGCTGGCAGCGTTCGGTTCGCGATTTTCGCCATGCCTGCGAATTAGTCCGCAATGGTCGTATTGGCAAAGTGCATAAGGTTGAGGTCGGCCTGCCGACCGGCGGCAGCACCGGGAATAAGCCGGTAGCACCGGTTCCTGAGGGTCTGGACTGGGACTTTTGGTTAGGACCGGCCCCCTGGCGGGCTTATATGGGGTTCGGTCGCAATGGGCCGCATTGGGACTGGCGGTGGATTATGGATTACTCGGGCGGGCAGCTTACCGACTGGGCAGGCCATCATGTCGATATTGCCCACTGGGGTCTCGGGCTGGACTATACAGGCCCGGTCGAGATAGAGGGCAGAGGCGTCTATCCCAGAGACGGCATCTATGATGTGCCAACCGAGTATAAGTTTACCTGTAAGTACGCAGACGGCCTGACGATGGTTGTGGCCAACGACCGGCAGCAGCCGATGGGAATGGGAACCGTATGGTACGGTGACGACGGCTGGATCCATGTCAAACGCGGCAAGCTCGAGGCCAGCTCGGAAAGTATCTTAAAGGAAGTCATTGGCCCTGATGAAATCAGGCTGGAAAGAAGCCAAGACCATCAGCAGAACTTTTTGGACTGTGTTAGGTCTCGCGAAAAGACCATCACACCTATAGAAATAGCTCACCGGTCGATTAGTGTGGGGCTTCTCGGCGAAATTGCGATGCTATTAGAACGAAAGCTGAAATGGGACCCCGAAAACGAACGTTTCATCGATGACGAGCAGGCCGACAGGATGCTTTCTCGGCCAATGCGCAGCCCATGGCACTTATAAAAGGAAAAAAATAAAAATAGAAAGGAGCAAAAATGATTCGAAAGTTAAAAGATACCAAAATTTTATTGCCTGCTATCTTGTGTTCATTGCTTCTGGTGAGCACATTGCAGGCACAATCGCCGGCGAAGCTGCGGGAGGTAACAGCCGAAGAAGTGCAAAAAATAGAAGGCGCGATGCCGAGAAGAGCGACTGTTAAGGTCACCAGCCCGCGGAAACTGCTGGTTTTCTGGCGGTGTGAAGGATTTTTCCACACATCGATTCCCGTGGTAAACAAAGCGCTCGAGATTATGGGCCAAAAGACCGGGGCGTTCGATGTAGTAATCACCGACGATTATTCGGTGTTCACAGCCGAGAATCTCAAGCAGTTTGACGCGGTGTGCCTGAACAATACGACCGGCCTGAAGTTCAATCCCAAAGAGAACCCGGAGCGGTGCAAGGCCCTGATGGATTTTGTGAAAAACGGAAAAGGGATAGTTGGTGTCCACGCGGCCACAGATAATTTTAACCAATGGCCGGAGGCACAGGAAATGATGGGCGGAAAATTCACCGGCCATCCCTGGGGAGGCGGCGGGACCTGGGCGATTAAGATTGACCAGCCCGACCATCCACTAATGAAGGCCTTTAAGGGTAAAGGATTTAAGATAAAGGACGAGATTTATCGAACAGACCCGCCACTGTACTCACGGGACAAGCAGCTTGTTCTGATGAGCCTCGATATGAGCGACCCAACTACCCGTAACGTCAAAGGATTCAAACCAACGGATGACGATACCGGTACCGCCTGGGTTAAGACCTGGGGCGAAGGGCGTGTATTCTACTGCTCATTGGGACACAACGATGAGATATTCTGGAACCCGGCAATATTGCGGCATTATCTCGACGGTATCCAGTTCGCATTTGGTGACTATAAAGTTGATACGAAACCGAAACCTATCGTTAGTTCAGGAAAGGGAATAGAAATGGCAGAATTACAGGAATTACTGGAAAAGGTAAAGACGTATGATTGGGGCCAGAGCCGATTGGCGCTGACCGAGGTGAGCGAGAACATAAAAAAGGCACACAGCTCGCCCGCGGAGCTGAAAAAGATTGAGAAAAGTCTGCTTGGTGTGCTTACTTCGGAATCGACGCGGGCCGGCAAGCAGTTTGTCTGCAGGGAACTGAGCATTATCGGCACCGAACAGTCCGTGCCTGTGCTGGCTACAATGCTGACCGATGAAGAGACCTCGGATATGGCAAGGTATGCTCTGGAGCGGATACCCGGTACGGCAGTCAACGACGCATTGCGAAGAGCTTTGAGGAAGGCCCAGGGCAAACCGCAGATCGGCATAATCAACTCATTGGGCCAGCGCCGTGACGGACGAGCGGCTCGTGCTCTGGGCAGACTTATTGACAATTCCGACCAAACGGTAGCAGTCGCCGCGGCTGCGGCCCTTGGCCAGATAGCTGATTCGAGGGCCACCGATATACTCTCAGCAGCAAAGGACAAAACAAGCGGCAAATTGCAAATGGTGGTTTTGGATTCTTATTTGAGGTGCGCCGACCAGCTTGTGGCCGAGGGCGATAAGACCAAGGCTTTAGCCATCTACAAAGAGCTCCAGAAAGAGGGTATGCCCAGGCCGATACGTACTGCTGCACTTAAAGGCATGATAAGCGCGACGAAAAAATAAAGATAAAAATGAAAATCAAGTGCACAAGTCAGAAGACAGAAGTCAGAAGACAGAAGTCAGAAGACAGAAGACATCGCTCCGGCAGTCTTGTAGGGTGGGGCTTGCCCCACCAACTTCGTCTCGCTGGGCTAAAGCCCACCCTATGGCTTTTGTTAGTGTGCTGCTGTGCTGTTTGCTTTGGGGCAGCCGAGCAGCAGTATGATGCCGTCGGGATAGTCCTCGACATTCTTAAGAGCGGCGACCAGGAGATGCAGGCCGTGGCCATAGCAATGGTAAAGGATATGACGGGGACAGAAGTAACAAAAGCTTTGGCCAAAGAGCTGCCGAACCTTTCGGCTACCAGCCAGGTGCAACTGTTGTCCGCTCTGGGCGACCGCGGGGACGCCGCTGCCTTGCCGGCGGTTATCACTGCTGTGAAGGCCAAGGATGAATCCGTTCGGATTGCGGCCCTCAAAGCAGTGGGGCAATTAGGTGATGCGTCGAGCGTTGGCTTATTGGCACAAACGGCGGCTGCGACCAGAGGCGCCGAACAAAAAGCCGCTCGCGAGAGTTTGTATCGTTTGCGCGGCCCGAAGGTCGATGGAACAGTCTTAGCAGGGATTCCAAAGGCAGAGACAAAAACGAAGGTGGAATTGATTAAGAGCACAGGTGAGCGGAATATATCCGCAGGTGTGAGCACTTTGTTAAAAACCGCAACGGATTCGGACCGCAAAGTTCGAGTCGAATCGTTCAAGGTATTAAAGGTCATTGCCGGCCCGGAGGATTTGCCGGCACTGGTCGAGCTTTTGCTGAATTTGCGAAGCTCATCCGAGGCCAATGAGGCCCAGAAAATGGTAGCCGCTGTTGCCCATAAAATCGAGGACAAGGACCGCCAGGCCGAGGCGGTGCTGGCTGTGCTGCCTTCGGTTAAAGATGTCAAAAAACAATGCTCTCTGCTAAGCGTGTTAGGCAAAATAGGCGACAGCAGCGCCTTGCCTCGGCTTGTCGAGGCGCTGAACAGCGACAATATTGAGAGCAGGGGTGCCGCTATCCGTGCGCTGGCAGAGTGGCCTACTTCCGAGCCGGCGGTTGAGATGCTCAAAGCAGCGCAGAGCTCCGAGGACAGAGTACACCGGATACTGGCACTGCGCGGCTCTATCCGACTGCTTGGGCTTGATAGCAAGAGAGGGCTCGAAGAGACGATTGAAATGTATAAGAAAGCAATGACTCTGGCACCGGATGCAAATGAGAAAAGGAGGGTGCTTTCAGGTCTGGCCAATACCAAATCTCTCGGCGCACTGCAATTGTCAGCAGATTACCTCCAGGACAAGACTTTATTCAAAGAAGCGGAATTTGCGGTAGTTAAAATCGCCGAGGGCATCTACAAAAACTTTCCTCGACAAACCAGGGATGTATTAGAGAAGATTTTGCAAACCTCGAAGAATGACCAGTTGCGTCAGCAGGCACAGGAAGTGATAAATCGGATTGAAGGATTGAACAAGCAGGTGGAGGGCTGAACAAAAAAGATAATTAGCCGCGAATTGATACGAATTAGCAGGAGAAAAAATTATGACTCAGGAAGTAATAAAGGAGAACAAAGAGTATCGTTTTTTAGTTAATGGCCGCAAAATTATTATATGTGTATTGGCCTTCGCTTTGTCTTTGCTGTTAAGCTCTTGTGCCGGCCCACTGGCCATCGATCCCGTCCTTGAAGCAAGACAAGCAATCGAGAATGCCGATGCGGCAATGGGTGACTGGGAAGGAAGCTGGAAACTTGAAGACGAAAGCGATTCCGGGCGGGTTGTAACTCAGGTGATAGCTTTAGGAAAAGGCGAGTACAGAGCAAAAGTACTGGAAGAGTTTGATACCCGCGAGGAACCGATAGCAGTGCTTGAGGGCCGGCGCGACAGTGCCGTGGTGCGTTTTGAAGGGCCGGGTAGATACGGATCTACTGAGTTTCAGATCGAGGCGGTTATTAAAGACGGTCAGTTCAGCGGCAGTTTCACGGGAGACGCAACCGGCAGCTTTGAGATGAAACGGGCGATTCGGGTATCACCCACATTGGGGGCCGAGCCGCCGGCCGGTGCAATTGGGCTCTTTAACGGCAAGAACTTCAAGCAATGGAAGCATACAGACAAAAAACCGGGTGAAGATTCCGTGAAATGGAACCTGCTCAAGGGCGGTGCGATGGAAGTCAAGAAGGGCACCGGTTCAATTGTAACAAAAAAGAAATTTAAAGATTTCAAGCTGCACGTGGAATTTCGCACGCCATTTATGCCCGATGCTCGCGGTCAGGGACGCGGGAACAGCGGGGTGTATCTGCAGGAGCGATACGAGGTGCAGGTACTTGACAGCTACGGCCTTGAAGGCAAAGACAACGAATGCGGCGGAATTTATAAGATCGGGGCGCCTCTCGTAAATATGTGTGCGCCGCCGACGCAGTGGCAGACTTACGATATTACTTTTTACGCCCCCGGTGCCGGCAGGACAAACGCCCAGGTAACGGTTGTCCACAATGGCGTGACGATACATGACAACATAAGTCTTCCAAAGCCGACCGGCGGGGCACTGGATAGTGATGTGACCAAAGCCGGCGGCATATACCTGCAGGACCACGGCAATCCTGTACAATACCGTAACATTTGGTTGGTTGAATTGTAGGCAGCAGGGGCGGTTCGCGAACCGCCCCTGCTCATCCATCCCCAAGCTCGTCTCGATATTTCGGGACTTGCTTGAGGCTGCCACCCATCAAATAAATGTTACAGAATAACGATTGTTGTCGATTATGATTTTTGAGAATTCAGAATGGTGTTAATTTATTAAGGAATACTGATATGAAAGACCAGAAAAAAACTACCAAACAACAGAGCAGTAAAATATCTCGGCGTGACTTTATGGGCGGTGCCGCAGCGGCGGCGATGGCCTTTACGATAGTGCCAAGCCATGTGTTGGCCCAGCCGCCGAGCGAGAAACTCAACATCGCTTCCATTGGATCCGGGGGCATGGGAGGCGGAAATACGAGAGCCTGCGCGGGCGCCGGTGGGAACATTGTTGCCTTGTGCGACGTGGACTGGGACAGGGCGTCAGATACTTTCAAGAGGTATCCCAAAGTCAAGAAGTACAAAGACTTCCGTAAGATGCTCGATAATGAAAAGAGCATCGAAGCGGTGATTGTCGCCACGCCCGACCACTTCCATACAGTAGCTGCAATGGCGGCTATGCGACGAGGCAAGCACGTTTACGTACAGAAACCTCTGACTCGCCTGGTATCGGAGGCTCGTGCTTTGACCGAAGCCGCCCGGAAGTACAAGGTGGTTACGCAGATGGGCAATCAGGGACATTCAGGTGACGGTGTTCGTGACATTTGCGAATGGATATGGGCCGGTGTGATAGGTGACGTTAAGGAAGTCCACGCCTGGACCAACCGTCCCGTCTGGCCCCAGGGCATAGACCGGCCTAAAGAGGTGCATGAAATTCCTGACACACTCGATTGGGATCTCTGGATAGGCCCTTCGCCAATGCGTCCTTATAACAGATGCTATTGTCCGTTCAATTGGCGCGGCTGGTGGGACTTCGGCGGCGGCGCCCTGGCGGATATGGCCTGCCATGTGCTGGACCCGGTATTTAGTGCCCTGAAGCTGAAGTACCCGACAAGTGTGGAAGCCTGTGCGACAAAGGTCAACGAGGAGACATTCCCCCTTGCGTCAATTGTTCGATACGAGTTCCCGGCCCGCGAAGGAATGCCTGCGGTCAAAATAAACTGGTATGACGGCGGTATGAAACCCCCGCGGCCGGAAGAACTGGAAGAGAACCGACCGTTGAATCAAGCCAGCAGCAACGTGCTGTTCATGGGCACAAAGGGCGTGCTGAGGTGCGGCGAATACGGCGACGAACCGCAGCTGCTCCCGTATTCGCGGTGGCGTGAGTTTTCCAAAAACAAACCTCCGCAAACGCTCCCGCGAATCAAGACCAGCCACGAGGGCAACTGGATCAAGGCCTGCAAGACCGGTGGACAGGCTACGTCTCACTTCGATTATTCCGGTCCGTTTACAGAGACGGTCGTGATGGGCAATCTCGCTATTCGCCCGGAGAATGTCGGCAAGAAGCTGTTATGGGATGGAGATAATATGAAAGTTACCAACGACGAGAAGGCCAACGAGTACGTCCACATGCACTATCGCCAGGGCTGGTCTCTGGAGATGTAATCTAACTGACAATGAGTCTTTGTTGGCTTTAGTACAACGAACAGATATTAGTTAGTTGTGGAAAGGTAAGCTGAATATGAAGAAAGAAGAAGACAACCGCAAATCAAGAATATCACGGCGTGATTTTATGGGGGCTGCGGCGGCGGTTGCGGCCTTTACCCTCGCCCCTCAAAGAGGGGCGGGGTTTACGATTGTGCCCCGGCATGTTTTAGGTGGTCGTGGTCGCAGCTCGGCCAACGGGAAACTCAATATAGCCGGCATCGGCGTAGGTGGCCGTGGTGCCAGCGACCTAAAGGCCTTAAGCAGAGAAAACATTGTTGCTCTATGCGGTGTGGATTGGGGCAGCGCGGCAGGGACGTTTAAGAGGTACCCGGAAGCCAAGAGATACAAAGATTTCCGCAGGATGTTAGACAAAGAGGCCAAGAATATCGATGCGGTTGTCATTGGCGCGCCGGACCATATTCATGCCCCCGCAGCGATAATGGCGATGAAGATGGGCAAGCATGTCTATTGCGAAAAGCCGATGGCTCACACAATTTACGAGGCCCGTCGGATGGCGGAAGTGGCCCGCGAAACCGGCGTAGTTACACAGATGGGCAACCAGGGACACGCAAGCGAGGGCCTGCGTCTGACCTATGAGTTTATCAAAGACGGTGCAATCGGAACGGTCAGAGAGGTGCACGTTTGGACCGACAGGGCCGGTGTGCCTGAGAGGGCCTGGTGGCCTCAGGGTATCGACCGGCCCAAGGGGTCATGGCCGGTGCCTGAAACGTTGGACTGGGATATGTGGCTCGGGCCTGCCCGCTGGCGGCCGTACGCGAAGTTTCTAAATAGTAAAGGGGAGCTTGTGTCTTACTGTCCGTTCAACTGGCGCGGCTGGTGGGATTTTGGCTGCGGTGCACTTGGAGATATGGCTGTGCATAATGCGGACCCTGCCTTTTTCTGCCTGGACCTCGGAGCTCCAATCGCTGCCGAGGCCGAGACAAGCCCGGTCAATGACGAGACCTTTCCCGTGTGGAACATCATTACATATTACTTCCCGGCCAAGGGTAACAGGCCCGCCATAAAGCTCGTATGGTACGATGGCGGCAAGTTACCCGAGCGTCCGCCGGAGCTTGAAGAAAATCGTCGGCTCGGCGGCAACGGTATTTTGTTCGTCGGCGACAAGGGTAAGCTTCTCGGACCCAGCCATGCCGGTGTGCCGAGATTAATCCCCGAATCCAGGATGAAAGAATACGGAAAGCCGCCCCAAATGCTTCCCAGGTCGATCGGACACCACGAGGAATGGGCGCAGGCCTGCAAGGACAATAATCCTAAAGGTGCTTTAGGGGGCTTTGCGTACTCGGGCCCATTTACCGAGGCCCTTCTGGTTGGCAACCTTGCTGTACGTCTTGGCAGGAAAATCGCGTGGGACACCGAAAAGATGAGGTCACCTAATGCGCCGGAGGCGGACAACTACATTACCAAGTTTTATCGTGTGGGATGGTCCGTGTAGTTTCAGAAGTCAGTAGACAGAGGTCAGAGGACAGAGGTCAAAAGTCAGAGGTCTTCTGGCAATATATAAGCAGCGAACAAGATATGGGAGGAATATCCCTTGTGAAAGAGCAGAAAGTGCAGGGCAAGAAACGAGGCGGAAGGTCGCCGACGCGCCAAAGCCGCTATGGCGACGGCGCGATATCTCGGCGGGATTTTATGGGTGGTGCGACGGCAGCGGCGGCGTTCACCCTCGCCCCTCAAAGAGGAGCGGGGTTCACGATTGTTCGGCGTTCCGCTCTGGGAGGGGCCCGTCATATTCCGCCGAGCGAGAAGCTCAATATAGCCGGTATCGGCGTGGGCGGCCGAGGGGCCGGTGACCTCGAAGAGGTCGGCAGTGAAAATATTGTTGCTCTGTGCGATGTGGACCAGAAATATGCGGCTGCAACTTTTAAACGTTACCCTAACGCTAAAAAGTACCGCGATTTCCGCAGGATGTTAGACAAAGAGGACAAGAACATCGATGCGGTGGTAATAGCCACGCCGGACCATACACATGCCGTTATCTCTATGAAGGCAATCAAGATGGGCAAGCATGTGTATTGTGAAAAACCTCTGGCCCATTCGATATATGAAGTCCGCAAAATTACCGAGGCGGCGAGAGAGGCGGGTGTTGCCACGCAGTTAGGCAACCAGGGCCAGGCCTCAGAAGAGACTCGTCTGGTATGCGAATTTATCCGGGATGGGGCGCTGGGTCTGGTTCGCGAGGTCCATTCGTGGTGCAACAGACCAATCTCGCCTCGCGGCATCGACCGGCCGAAGGAGACCCCGCCTGTGCCTGAAGGACTCGACTGGGATTTGTGGCTCGGACCGGCGCCGGAGCGGCCTTATCATCCCTGCTATCTGCCGTTTAGCTGGCGCGGCTGGTGGGACTTCGGAACGGGAGTGTTAGGCGATATAGGCTGCCATCAGTTCGCCCCGATTTTCCGCGCCTTGAAGCCAGGCTACCCGACGTGTGTGGACGCATGTTCCAGCGGGGTGAATTCCGAAACCGCACCGCTGGCATCTATTGTTCGTTATGAATTTCCTTCAAGATATGATTTTCCGGCGTTGAAGCTGACCTGGTACGATGGCGGCCTGATGCCCGCCCGCCCGGAAGAGCTTGAGGAAGGTTTGCGTTTCGGCAATGCCGATGATAATCTGTTTTTGGGTGATAAAGGCAAGATGTTAGGCCACAGACTGCTGCCGGAATCAAGGAGCAAAGAATACGGCAAGCCACCGAGGATTCTGGCCCGCTCACCCGGTCATCATAAAGAGTGGCTCGATGCCTGTAAGGGCGGCCCGCCGGCCGGCTCCAATTTCGAAGTCTCAGGGCCGCTGACTGAAGTGGTTTTATTAGGAAATATTGCCCTGCGGATGGGGCAGATGCTATATGAAAAGGGCCTTAAGCTGTACTATGACGGCCCGAATATGAAGGTTACCAATATACCCGAGGCCAACAAATACATCCGCGACGAATATCGCGATGGATGGACGTTATAGCTTTGCTTAATTCGTGCCGCATAGCAATGGGTGATTAACTGCTCGCCGATTTTGTGAGCGATGGGTAAGCAATAATTATTAAGATGCAAGAGGAATATTCTTATGAAAAAGTCCGAAAAGCCAAACGAAGAACAAAACAAAGGAATATCGCGACGTGATTTTATGGGCGCTGCCGCGGCAATAACGGCGTTTACGTTTGTCCCCAGCCGAGTATTTTCAAATTCGCCAAGCGAAAAGCTCAACATAGCCGGCATCGGCGTGGGAGGACGAGGGTCGGATAACCTGCGGGCTGTGGAAAGTCAGAATATTGTCGCATTATGCGATGTTGACTGGAGACAAGCAAGGGGGACATTCAGGCGTTATCCCAACGCGAAAAAATACAAAGACTTTCGCATAATGTTAGACGAAGAGGACAAGAACATCGACGCTGTGATAGTGGCTACGCCGGACCATATTCACGCGGTGGCGTCGATGGCGGCCATCAAGAGAGGCAAGCATGTCTATTGCGAGAAACCGCTGACGCACTCAGTACATGAGGCCCGTGTTCTTGCTAAGGCGGCCCGCGAGTACAAGGTCGCTACACAAATGGGCAATCAAGGCCAGGCATCCGAGGGAACACGGCTGATGTGCGAATATATCTGGGCCGGTGCAATAGGGCCGGTGCGCGAGGTGCACGTATGGACTGACAGGCCTTTGCGCGGTCTTGACGATGTATATTGGCCTCAGGGCGTGGGCAGACCCACCGATACCCCGCCGGTTCCTGAAACGTTAGACTGGGATTTATGGCTTGGCCCGGCGCCGGAACGCCCGTATCACCCGGCTTATGTACCGTTTAAGTGGCGCGGCTGGTGGGATTTCGGAACCGGAGCACTGGGAGACATCGGCTGCCATAGTATCGACCCTATCTGGCGTGCACTGAAGCTCAAATACCCGCTAAGTGTCGAAGCGAGCTGTACTCTGGTCAACACAGAGACATTTCCTGTAGCGTCGATGGTAACGTACCATTTCGGTGCCCGCGAGGACATGCCACCCGTCAAACTGACCTGGTACGATGGCGGATTAAGGCCGCCGCGTCCGGAGGAATTAGAGGATGGTCAGCGCTTTGGCACGAACGGTACGCTGTTTGTCGGCGATAAGGGAAAAATGTTCGGATACACGCTGATACCGGAATCGAAAAGGAAAGAATTTGGCACGCCGCCCAAGGTCATCCCCCGCTCTCCTGGGCATCATCAGGAATGGATAGATGCCTGCAAGGGAGGCAAGCCTGCGGGTTCTAACTTCGACCACGCGGGCCCACTGGCCGAGGCGGTACTTCTGGGCAACGTCGCGCTGCGTCCGGAGATAAAAGAGAAGCTAACCCGTACCAGTCTGCTCTGGGACTGCGCCGGCTTTAAGTTTACAAACATGCCGGAGGCAAATAAGTTCCTCCGCCGAGAATATCGCGAGGGATGGACATTGTAGTTACTTCAATGCCTAAGCAAAGTCTGGTACAGAACAATGAAAACCAAAAACCTTCTTTTTATTTTCTCAT
>JBGVTO010000217.1:0-23027 GCA_041862635.1 Phycisphaerae bacterium
TCCATTTATTTATCTGTGCCGCATCAGGATTATCATTTGTTACAATCGCATTACCGTTGAGAGCAACATACAACGTCTCCGCAGCGTTGGCCGAAATGCCTCTGAACCAAATCGATAAAGTGGTCACACCATTCTCCGTCCAGTCACGCGGATAAGTCAGCGTCTTCTCCACCTCTGAATACAATAAGACGCTGTTGTCATAGAATACAGGCATCGATTGGTTGCCTCCGTGAACGATAGTCTCCTCGGTATATGAAGGAGTGCTTTCGTCGCCTACAGCCGAGCCGGTCTCGTTACCGGCATAGTAGCCATCAGTACCTGGGGTGCCATAACCAAGCCCATCATGCCACGCGTACCATATCTGGTTCTCGCTGGCATCGTAGTCCTCGAAATCGTCCACGACAAGGAAGTTGGCTGTCGTGAAGCTCCAGAGGATGCCAGGCCACGGACTATCTGGACTGGCGTCATTGACCTCATCAATACGCCAGTAGTAGGTAGTATCCCACAGGAGCATTCCGGGGTCATAGCTCTCAGAACCGAGGTCCCTGGTGCCTTTATACTCCGGCGAACCGGTATCGGCATTTTTCACGGCATCTTCATCAGTGCCGAAGTATAACTGGTGCGAAGCTGCATAGACACTCGGTGAGAAGGTAATAATCTGTGTCTGTTTTACATCCACAGCGCCATTAGCTGGATTCGGGTCCCCGACGGCGCCCTGCGTAGTAAAGCTCCAGACGTCGCCTTTATGCGTTTCGATAATATCAAACTCATCGACCCGCCAGTAGTAAGTCTTAGCCATTTCAAGCGGGCTTGGAGTATATGTTGCACTTCCCTGTGGGAGTCCACCGGCGGCATTGTTGACCTCATTAAAATTCTCGCCAAAGTACACGGTGTGCAATTTTGCCCCGAAACCTCCAGTCCAGCTGAGTTGCACATCCACATCTACAGACTCGGCACCATCAGCCGGTTCGGGAAAGTATGCACTCTTAGGAGGGATGCTAAAGCTCCAAACATCACCTTTCCAGGGACTGTTCGGGTCGGCGTCATTGACCTCATCGATTCGCCAGTAGTAAGTTGTGTCCGGAACAAGACCATCCGGATAAGGAAATCCGGGAAAGCCAACAATCAGCTTTGTTGTGGCCTGGTTGCCTAAGAACGTCCCTTCGGCTCCGGCATCCACATCATCAAAATTATCACCCAAGTACACATCGTGCGAAACTGCAAAACCTCCCGGCTTCCAGGAAATATTCGCCCATGTATCCTCATGCAGGGTACCATCAGCAGGCTCGGGGCCAAAGGCGTAAGGGAATATCTCGCCTGCCATAGCACCCAAAATCTCAACCTCCGACAGAGCATGGTCATACACGCAAAGCTCATCAATCGTCCCGGCGAAGAACCGGCTTCTCGCCCTGTTCACACCCACTGTGAACTCGTTGAATAGGCTACTGACGAGCGTTGCTTTATTGGTGGGAGCACCTTGGTAGTAGAGTTGCGCAGATGTACCCTCACAAACTACAGCAAGATGTACCCAGTCCGTGGTAGCGTTCCCGAATACTCCACTACCAGTATTAGGACGAATCTGATAGACCTGGGGCGTAACCTGGGTAGTTAGATCAATCTGGAAACCAGCGCCAGTGGCCCCACCAGGGAAACGGCTGGCGAATACGGCCGCCAGATCGGCCTGATCGACGCCATCAGCCTTGGCCCACACGGCGATAGTGAAAGCCGCATACGTCTGGTCTCCGGGCAAAGAGTGGGAAACAAAGTCATCGACGCCGTCGAAATGCAACGCGCCGGCGCTGTTATGCCCAGCCACCCACTGCGGCTCGCCGGTGAATGTACCGTCCCTACCATTGCCGGATGTGTCAAAGGCAGTAGTGCCGGAACCCTCTTCGAATGCCCAATGAACCAGCAGATCAGCCGAGGCATTGCCTGCTGCGCTCAGCACCAAAACAAAAGAAACCAAATAGATCAATTTCTTAGACACAATAATCCTCCTTCAAACAATAGGTTGTTAATTGAAATGTAAAATTTCTTCACTACGAAGCACTTGTACTTGCGTTACAGCAGGTGCGAGCACAAAGTCCTATTTCAACTCTGTGCACCAAAATAATATGATACCTCCTAATAAAAAATCACAAAAATCAGCCCTCCTAAAAACGAAACCCGAAGATACCTCCTCTACGTCGGCATAAGCTTCGTCAATTCCATTTATACCAAATCAACTACCTTTTCGTCAAGAATAAATTGTACGAAATCACTGGATATAAGCGCAAATTTGGGCTTTTTGGCCAATCTAATTTAATCAGAAGAGTAAATTTTGTGAAGCGCCAAGCGTATCGCAAGCAAGGCCCGGTATACGAAAAAGAACCAGGGCCTATACCGAATTCGCTCGGCATAGGCCCCAAAGTGACACAAATCAGCTACATCAACCAAGCAGTTGCAATTACCAACTAAGACACACGGCTTACGGCACAGGCTCTGGCGGCGAATACAGTCGAATATCATCGAAGTACATTGTACCTGAACCGCCGGCCTGTCCCGAAACATCGGGATTCCTGTTGACAAAACCAAGGGCAATTGTATTGACATTGACAAGATTCACACTCTGGTCGGCAAACGCCTGCAATTCGATCCTCCATTGGGTCCACTCATTTATCTGCGCTGCGTCGGGATTATCGTGATAGATCGTCGCGACGCCGTTGAGAGCAACATACATCCGCTCAGCAGCGTTGTCCGAACTGCCTCTGAACCACAGTGACAATACTTCAACACCTTCCTCAGTCCAATCACGCGGCCAGACCAACGTCAAAGTTGCCTCAGAGTATCCAACACTGTTGTCGTAGTAGATCGGCATCGACTGGTTGCCTCCGTGAACGATAGTTTGCTCTGCAAAAGGAGGAGTTTCATAACCAACTAAAGAACCGTTTGTCGGATCGTCGTATCCGTCTATCCACGCGTTAAATATCCTGTTGCTATCGGGGTCGGCGGGGTCAAGGTCGTTGTAAGATTCAAAATCGTCCACGACAAGGAAGTTGGCTGTCGTAAAGCTTTAGAGAGGGCCTGTCCATGGACTGTCGGCATTGGTATTATTGAACTCATCAATCCGCCAGTAGTAGGTAGAATTCCACTCGAGTTGTCCAGGTTCAAAGCTCTCGGAGCCGAGGTCCCTGGTGCCTTTGTACTCGGGTGAACTTGTATCGGCATTTTTAACGGCTTGTGCATCGGAGCCAAAATAGACCTGATGCGAAGCGGCGAAGACTCCCGGTACCCAGGTAAGAACAGGTGTCTGCGTCACATCCACTGCTCCATGAGCCGGCTCCGGGCTCCCGACACCACCCTCAGTAGTGAAGCTCCAAACGTCGCCTTTATGCGTGGAGACAATATCAAACTCATCAACACGCCAGTAGTAAGTCTTACTCAATTCAAGTGTACCGGGGTCATAGGTTGTTTTTCCCTGAGGAAGACCACCGGCGGCGTTATTCACCTCGTCAAAATTGTCTCCGAAATATATGATTTGTCCGAGCTACCCACTTAAAGAACAAACGGTCGATTATTGCACTAATGCCTTCGACCTAAAGGGCTCTTCGACGGAGTATTTCGGATTTACCAAACTGGATGATTTTCCCCGCTATGCGACCACGATTTATATGGCAGACTACGAATATATTCCAGATGCAGGTCATATTAAAATCATACTAAAAGACGAACCTCCGGATACTATAAAAGTTAAAATGCAGTCGCTGGATGTCTGGAACCCTAATCATCTACCGTCAGCCCCGGATAGCTCACGACGGGTGGCGCGTGAACGCAACAATAAACGCTTAAACTGTCTATTTATCGATGGTCACTCTGACGATAAGAATGCTCTTGATATTACTCCCTACGATTTCGGCTTGTCGGTGGAACATAGATTTCCTTAATTGAGATACCGGATTGTCGGACACTTTTCCAAGAAGGTCGCGGTCAATTATGGCTTTTTAAATACGGCCGAGAAAACATTGGAATTTTTCGGCTGAATTTAGTAATATAACATTCTGAAAAATTTGGGAGCATCGCCACGCAACGTGTTTTGCGAATCCCGGTTAAAATGTCATATTTTGTAAAGGAGAAGGGCCATGACCAAAAAAATAGTGATCAACCTAACCCTCTTTGTAGCCGCGCTGCTGGTAGCGCCGGTTCAGGCGGAATTTCACGGCATGTCGGATTTCGACGTGCAGTACACAGAGAATACCGATGTATCTCCGTCACAGTATTGGCTGGAAGGTTTTACATTCATCGATCACAATACTCCGCTCGAGGAACTGGTCCTGGGAGTAAGCACCGGTGTGGTCAACGTGACCGGAGCTGGCGACATCACAGCCATAGACGACTTCGATCTCAATAGTTACGCACCTCGCAATGGTGCGACCCCGTCGGAGATTCAGACAAGGAATTTCGGCGGCTCGCTGACCTGGCAGGACACGAATGGAGATGGCTATGATTTCTTTATGTTTGAGGTCGGTCGTAATGACGAATTCGCCATTCAGGCCATTCTGCCGGGTGGAGTATTCGGACAGAAAGTAGTTGTTCCCGCGAGCAAGTGGAGACCCAGTATTGCCGGTGAAGCTGACATAGCGTTGACGTGTGACTCAGGGCCTAACAATAACCAACAGATTGGCGGTGTCGCGTTTAAGGTCACTGACCTGCTGGATGAAGACGGCAATCCACTGACCAACGAATCGGTCATCGAGGGTATCCAGTACACGAGTCCCGGCATGGACCCCTTGTGCGTTTGTGCCGTAGTTGGGTCTCCTTCGGCATTCAACCCGAGCTCCGCTGACAATGCTACTATCGGCGATTCGCGCCCTGTGCTTACGTGGTCGGCTGGTGCCGGGATGGCTTCTCAGAAGGTTTATTTCAGCGATAGTCTTGCAGACGTGGAAGGCATGACAGATTCCGCGCTGGTTGATGAGACTGCCCAAACCTTGTCGGTAGTTTGGGGGGGGGCAGCTCATATCCTGATGGTTTGCCTTCCGGTACATATTACTGGCGAGTTACGACAATCAAGGACGACCAGACAGAGGTCGCCGGGAAGGTCTGGAGCTTTACAATCCTGCCCGGCTCTGCCCATGATCCGATACCAGTTGATGGCGCTATACTTGTCGGTTCAGGTATAGATCTAAGCTGGAGCGCAGGTCTGGATGCTACAATACACTATGTATATTTCGGCACGGACCGCGATGCTGTTGCAAATGCAACTGACGGTACATCCACAGCAGATACCGGCTACGATCCAGGGATTCTCCAGAATAATACAACCTACTACTGGCGGGTGGATGAATTTGATGGGACCCAGATAATAACCGGTGATGTCTGGAGTTTTGCTACACTGCCTGCGGGTAGCGGTGGCCTTCAAGCCGAATATTTCTCCGATGTCACGGATATGAGCGGTATTCCTAAGGAGGTTCGGGTAGATCCGCAGATCGACTTCAACTGGAATCAGGATTCGCCTGCTCCGACCGTCAACCGTGCAATGTTCTCGGTCAGATGGAGAGGCGAGATAGAGATACCGGTGGCCGATGCTTATACATTCACCACGCGCAGTAACGATGGTTCACGCATCTATGTGAATAATCAACTTGTTGTGGAGGACTGGGGTACTCATGCAGCAAGAGATAGCTCCGGGACTTTGGATCTTGAGGCCGGCAGCTATCTCATCACTGTAGAGTATATGCAGGATGGTGCCAATGCCAACATAATTGTGTCGTGGGAAAGCTCTCTAATCCCGAAACAGGCCATTCCATCGGTAGTGCTCTCGCCGGTAGTGAGAGCTACGCTGGTTGCTCCGGCCAGCGGTACGGTCAATGTTTCTCAGAATCCAAGGCTTAGCTGGGTGGCAGCCGCCAGTGACGCTAAACACGACCTCTACATTGGTGAGGACGCCGATGCGGTTGTACAAGCTACCACCGCAACAGGCAGTATTTACAAGGGACAACTGGATGTGGCTACCGCTGTTATTGAGAATCTCGAAGCCGGCAAAACCTATTACTGGCGGGTGGATGAAGTTATAGCCGGTGATCCTCAAAGCCCAACAAAAGGAAATGTTTGGAGTTTTACCACTGCGAAATACCTGGTTCTTGATGATTTCGAGAACTATAACGACATTGACGAGGGTGAACCTGAGAGTAACAGGATATATTTGACATGGTTAGACGGATACGACAGCCCGACAAACGGCTCCACAATAGGTTACCCCAATCCGGATTTCCTGGCGGGTGAACATATCGTCGAGACCGGCTTCGTAAACGGCGGACTACAGTCGGCGCCCATACTCTATGACAATACTGACACAGCGAGATTTTCCGAAGTAACCCTGCCGGTAACATCGCATAGTGACTGGACCACTGCAGGCGTTGATTCGCTGGTACTTTGGTATCGCGGCACTGCTCCCCAGGGCAGTTTTGCATACGATGCAGATAAGGACAGATACAATATCGCTGCCAGTGGAAACGGAGTAGATGGATCATCTGACGGTTTCCGCTTTGCTTACAAGCAACTCACCGGCGACGGTGAGGTCACGGTTAGGATCGATAGCCTCCGGAATACCAGTGACTGGGCCGTATCAGGTGTGATGATTAGGAATACGCTGGATTCAGGCTCGGTTTTCGCAATGTGCGGGGCAAGAGCGACCGGACAAGCCTTCCTGCGATGGAGAACTACTGAGGGCTCAGACCTTGCTGGAACAGCAGAAGAACCGCCGTTTCCGGCTACCATCGTATTACCGCACTGGATTAGGTTAAAACGTGAGGGTAACATTTTTACGGCTACACACTCTTCAGATGCTTTAACCTGGGAGCCGATTGGCGATCCCGTAACCGTCACGATGAATCAGCAGGTCTATGTAGGATTGGCTGTTTCAGCCGATGTCGGAATTGCTAATCCCGCTACGACGACGTCAGTCTTGTCCATGCCGACAGTAAGCGGTACTGTTGATTCGGCAGGACCATTCGAGACGGTAATGGATATTGGCATGCCGATAAATTCTCCCGACAATTTGTATGTGATTGTTGAAGACAGTACAGGTGGCACTGCTCTGGTGACCAATCCCGATAATCCTACTGCAGTACAATCGCCCGTGTGGAAACAGTGGTCTATTGATCTGCAGGCAATAGCCGACGAAGGTGTGAACTTGCAGAATATCAAGAACCTGACCATAGGTGTTGGTGATAAGAACGGCCAAACAACCGGCGGTATAGGCACATTGTTTGTCGATGACATCGGATTGCATGATACCAGCCCAGCCCATCCGATGGGCGGGGCCAGCCTGACAGGAGTTCAAGGTCAGGCAGTCGCCGCTGCTGCTATTACCCTTGATGTTCCGGTCTTTAAGAATGCGCTCGAGTAAATTCCCAACATCTTTTAGCTTTAATTACGATTCTCGTGTTTATAATTTTTGAATAAAAAAAGCGGTGCTTTGGTGAGGTGGGAGGGGTAATCGCGCACCGTTGAAAATGAGCACCGCTTCTCAGTGGGTCTCATGAAGGTTGAGTTTTTCTTTTTATGGCTTTAGCGAGTAAAAAGTCGTCACAGTATCCATCAAGAACCACAGTAGAACAAGGATTTTTTATGCACAAGAGCACTTTTTTGTTCCTGAAGTGACAGTAAAGGTGCTCGCAATTACCGCAGACCTCGAAAGCCAAAGTAGAGTGTTTGCTTGCAGTTCTCATTCCTGCTCCTTTATGAAGTCGTAAATGTTTATCGCGAGCTCGTGCCTTCTGCATTTGAAGTAGTCGAGCAGGATTGGTACATATTCGATATGTTTATTTATCCAGCTTTGTATCAAAGCAAGCTCTGATGGTACATCTGCTAAGATAAATTGAACAGCCTGTTTTTTGCTGAAAACCGCCATTTTTTTCTCCCAATATTCGACATAGATTTTTTCGTAGTACGAGCTTGCAGCTGACATGCCTACGACTAGACCCGCACAAAAAGAGATTGATGCAAAAATGATCTGGATGATTATAAACTTCACTTATTGAACCCCAAACCAAGAAATGCAGTTGTCAAAGCAAACAATTTCCGCGCTTCGTTGGCAGAAGTACAGATACGCTGAGAAATATGCAGGGGTGTAAGACAAAATTGACAATCGACATAACCCGGAATCAGAATGTATCCTGCTTTTGTTAAAATTGCTGCTTTGCATTTCGGACATATAAAGCCGCCGAATGGGGAGATCTCCTCAACCTCTAATATCCTGGGCAGCTCTTTTTTTAGAATATTCGCCATGTCTCTCCTTGTATGGTAAGCAGGAAAATCGAGTCGAAGTTCAGAAGTCTGTAACCCTGATTGACAACATCGTAGATAGGAATAAGATTTTTGGCGTAAGGGTCGAACTTCATTTTTATGGTCTTTTTATCGCAGATAACTCTACCTACAAGCTCTCTGAATTCATCGGTTGACCGCTTTTTTACGAGAGCGCTAAAAATCCGGTTCCTGTTCGACATTATCCATTTTAGAGCAATATCCTTGACAACAAAATTTCTGAAGTTCTTTTTTGCATATTTACCGTAAAGCTCCTCCGCTTTGATATCGTAAGCCAGAGCTGCAGCACGTTGTGAATCGTAAAGTTCACGATCAACACCGGCGATGAAATCATGGTTGAAGTGCGAGGCGATGCCGGCGAATACGGCAAGCTGGACTATGTACAGCTCAACGTCAGCAGCTCGGGCTCCGAAGTTACCGGTCCATCGAAATCAGCATTCTCAGCCAGCGGGCCTCTCGATGATCCCGATGCCTTACCCGGCCAGGGGATAGTGGCCGGTTCAAATCCGGGCTATCTAAAGTACAATGGCGGCGGGCCTGTCTTCCTTTCAGGGCCGGACAATCCCGAAGATTTCCTGTTTCGGGGCACCCTGAATGCCGACGGCACGCGCTCCGGCGGCGGGCAGGAGGAGATGATCGACCGAATGGCCCGAGCGGGCATCAATGCCTTTCACTGCCAGATGACCCGTATGAAGAGGTGCAATTTCAAGGATGAAGGTGACGATACACATACGCCGTTCGTTAATCACGATCCATCGCAGGGGCTGGACGAGGATATCCTCAACCAATGGGACAGATGGCTCGGCCGGTTCGAAGAAAATGGAATTATCGTTCATCTGGAATTCTACAACGATGCGACGGACGTTGAAATGATGGGCTGGAAACTGGACTCCGAGGGCAACCTGCCCCGCGATGAAAAACGGTGGATCGAAGGTGTCGTGAAGAAGTTCAAGCACCATAAGAACATTCTTTGGGGTATCGAGGAAAGCTGCAACAAACTTCCCGCAAGCCGCACGCCGCATTTCAAGAAAATTGGCGAGCTTATCGCTCGGACGGACAATTACAATCATCCAATTGTGCAGAGTTTTGTAGTGCCCAACGACCCGGAAGGCGATTTTCCTGCCGATGGCGTTACCTCCGATGATTATGTAGGTGATCCGCATGTCCGCGTCGTTACCTGGCTGCACATAGTACCCCACGAAAACGATTTCGAGAGGCAGCACCGGGAGTACCTGTCGTACTACAAGCGCGATGCATCCAAATTTGTGGTGATGAAGAATGAGACGTACCATCATCCGCGCCGTGGCCGCCAGAGCCGAATCTATATGTGGTCCTGTGCCATGACGGGAATGCACGCGCTGGAAGCTTACCACCATGCCGACAGAGCTTCAGACGAAAATACGTTGCGGGACGACGGCCGAATCAACACCTTCATGGAGCAGACAGACTTTTACAAAATGAAACCGCGAGATGACCTCGCCGCCGGTTCGACCAGGTGGGTTCTGGCCAATCAGGGTGAATCCTATATTGCTTATACCTACGACTATTCCGGCCCGATGGGCGTCAAGGGCATGACTGCCGGCAGCTATGATCTCAAATGGTTTGACACGACTGACGGCGATATGGTAATCCAGGCCGGGATCTCGGCGCCTTCTGGTGACGTTACCTGGACCAAGCCGGATTCCATGAGCAAGGAACTCGCCCTCTATATTAGACGTTTAGGCGATTGAGATCTCCGCGAGCTGACAGCCACAAGAGAAGCCTCGACGCCTGAATCAGGGGAGAAAGATATGGTCAAGGCATACAAGTATCTTGCCGTCATCACGCTGGTGGCGACCGCGGTAATCGCTCCCGATGTCCATGCGAAGAAGATCACAGTCGGGGTAGTGCAGACGGTGATTGAGAACACGCTCGACCAGAATGGGGCGAAGCTCATCCGGTTTGTTGGCGAGGCCAAAGCCAAGGGATGCCAGCTGGTTGTTTTCCCGGAAGGCGCCCTTTACTGGCCAGAGATAGCGGTGGATAACCCGACCAGAGACGATATCGATGCTGCAATAACGCAAATTAGCGAAAAAGCGCGATCAGAGAAAATATATGTCATATTCGGCACGGAGTACAGACTAACAGAGACCGGCTCCTACAACAACAGGGGCGTCGTGTATGATCCAAACGGCAGCAGGTTGGTCTTCTATGACAAGAATTACGAGGTGCCCCAACGATTTAACATTTGCGGAATTCCATCCAACCTGGCAATATGCTACGATCGCGGGTTGTCCACCCGAATAACCTCATCCACCTTGTCATTAAAGAACTTACGTAAACTTGCTTCGTGCAACTAATTGTATTATCTTAGCGGCATGAATGCCACAAAGAACCTTCTGACAAACCTCTGCAACCTTCTTGTTTGTGCTTGCGAGGCGTTTCGATACCCTTCGGCTTGAGTTTAGCCATTTTAGAACGATAAAACACCTCTCACAGTCTCCCTACAGGAAATCCTGAGCTGGTTTAATCTTTTAGCAGCGTATATAGAGTTTATCCGCTATTGCTCTAAAACAAAAGGGGCCTATACCAAATCAGTATAAGCCCCGAATTGATAACAATCTGCTATATCAACCGCATAATATAAATTGCCAACTAAATCCCGGCTTATGGTGCCGGCTCTGCTGACCGATACAGACGAATATCATCGAAGTACATTGTACCTGAACCACCGGCTACCGGATTCTTCTTGTTACCAAGACCAATAGCAATCGTATTGACATTGGCAAGGTTCACGCCCTGGTCGGCAAATGCCTGTAGGTCGATAGTCCATTCCGTCCAGGTAGTTAGCTGCGCTGCATTAGGATTATCATGAGAGACCACCGCACTGCCGTTAAGAGCAACATACATCGGCTCGGCAGCGTTAGCCGAAATGCCTCTGAACCAAATCGTTAATGTGCCAATACCATTCTCGGTCCAGTCACGTGGATAAGTCAGCGTCTTCTCCACCTCTGAATACCTGAGGACACTGTTGTCGTAGAATACAGGCATCGATTGGTTGCCTCCGTGAACGATAGTTTCCTCGGTATAAGAACCAGTGGTTTCATCGCCTACGGCTGAGCCAGTCCCGTTACCGGGAGAGTAAGGTTCGGTACCCGGCGTACCATAGCCAAGCCCATCATGCCATGCGAACCATATCTGGTTGTCGCCGGCATCGTAGTCCTCAAAATCATCTAAGATAAGGAAGTTGGCTGTGGTAAAGCTCCATACATTGCCTGTCCACGGACTGTCGGGATTGACATTATTGGTCTCGTCAATACGCCAATAGTAGGTGGTATTCCATTCAAGTTTTCCGGGGTCATAGCTTTCAGCACCAAGGTCCCCGGTGCCTTTATACTCCGGTGAACCTGTATCGGCATTTTTCACTGCATCTTCATCGGCACCGAAGTATAATTGATGCGAAGCGGCATAGACTCCCGGTGTCCAGGTAATAATCGGTGTCTGTTCTACATCCACAGCGCCATTAGCCGGGTCCGGATTCCCGACGGCGCCCTCAGTAGTAAAACTCCAGACGGTGCCTTGATATGTCTCGACGGCATCAAACTCATCGACTCGCCAGTAGTAAGTCCCAGCCAATTTAAGTGGGCCGGGAGTATAGGTCGTAGCTCCCTGAGGGAAGCCTCCTGCGGCACTGTTCACATCGTCAAAATTCTCACCAAAGTACACAGTGTGCAATTTAGAGCCGAAACCTTCCGTCCAGCCAAGCGTCACATTCAGGTCAATAGATTCGGCACCGTCAACCGGATCAGGATTATAAGCGGTCTTGGGTGGAATCGTAAAGCTCCAGACATCGCCTTTCCATGGACTGTTTGGGTCCGCCTCATTGACTTCGTCGATTCGCCAGTAGTAGGTCGTCCCTGGAACTAGGCCATCCGGATAGGCAAATCCGGGAAAGCCCGCAACATAGAACGTAGTGGTCTGGTTGCCCCGGAACACGTCTAAACCTCGCGTGGCTTCATTGACGTCGATAGGATTATCACCCAAATACACATCGCGTGAGACCGCAAAATCCCCCGGCCTCCACGAAAGTGTTACCCAGGTATCTGTATGGAGGGCACCGTCGGCCGGGCTGGGTCCACGGGCTTTTGGAAATGACAGAAGGGTGCCGCTCATCAAGTCTCGTACTTCATCTGGCGACAGTGCAACGTTGTACATCTGGACCTCGTCAATATCCCCTTGCCAGGGAGTTCCCGGCTGAGGACGTCTGCCGATGTTGACAGACAAGCCATTTTCGATCCACTGAGTGGTCACGGTTGTCGGCTCGCTCTTGACAAGCTCACCGTTGATATAGAGTTCCACGGCTTCGCCGGGGCGAAAAACGCCTGCTATGTGGAACCATTCATCGGGACCAAAGGACAAAGGTTCGGAGTCTGCTCTCACTCTGTCAGTGGGATTTATACCTACATCAAAGCGGGCGAAATCCCCGGCGCTCTCGAGTTGAATGGACCATGACCTTCCGCTGCTGGGGCCCTGTTTAGCGAGTATGCGCCCATTCTGTGTCAAGGTGTCGGCCCGCACCCATGCCGCGACGGTCATTGCCCCTTTGATCAGCAACATGGGAGGCTGCCCCAGGTCGATGTAGTCGCTGGTGTTACCGGGGAAATTCATGGCGGAATCTATGGTCCCGAATCTGTCTATCGTAGGGGTCACATTCCCCTCAATCACTCCATGGTTACCGTTACCGCTCGCATCCTCGGCATTCCCATCCAACGGCCAATACCCCACTAAACCTTCTGTAAGATCTGCTCTGACCATACTCATTGTCATGCCAAGCAGCAGAACAGAAGAGGCCAAGAATATTAATTTTCTGGACATATTAATCCTCCTTCAAAAACTAAGAACAAGTTGTTACTTGAAATTTAGGAAATACAAATTTGAAGCACAATACCTTCGCTGCAGCTCTGTGGCTCGCACAATAACTCCTCCTCTATTCGGAAAACGACAAAATTCCTGCGCTCTGGAGGATAGAAGCCGCTGAAGCTCACATACACAGACAAAAACCTCACGAATTTTTATATCAGATCCTCCACCCTCTTGTCAAGCAAAAAACGCTGGATTATCTCTGCGTAGTTACGCCCTGTGCTCCATCTTCGGAGCACATGATCTATGCGATAAATTCTAAAGATTTGATAGAGCTTTTTGAATCGATTTAACCAGCCTTTCAGTCCCAGTGCGGGCGCACGAGGCGCCCCTCAAATGGCCCCATTTTCGCGCGCTGGCGCCTACAACCTTGATACAACCCAAAAACCCGTTATCTGCCAATTCGGCAAAAATGCTCGTCTCATAAAGCCTTGATTATAAAGGATTTACAAAAATAAAAAAATCTGGCACTGGATTCAATGTACGTGCCCGGCAGTTCCTGACTACAAGTAGTGAACATTGGCTGATATGTTATAATGAGAATATCCTAAAAAATTTGTGGCAACAGGGATTTTAGTATTTGACTTTGAGCTCTTCATAGGTGTCCATTCTTCGTGTCACTTGTGATAATGGGCTGACAGTGTCTCAAGCTGCCAGCCCTTTGAGTGCTCTGAGCGTTTTGTCTCCTTCGCAAGAGGTCTGACACTTTCTGCTTCGTCCAGCTTCCAGCATAGAGCTTATTCGACTCTCCGAAGCCGTGTACTTCCTCTGCGAGGCTTGGGTGCGGTGATGGTGAAGTTGAAATTCGCAAATACAAAGCGAAACAGGTGTCATTTCTTTTGATTTTCAGACCCTAAAAAGATATGATGGTTATAGGTTAGCTCATACAAAAGTAGCGGTGTCATTATGAACAAACAAAGAGGATTTTCTTTAATAGAGCTTTTGGGAGTGATTGCTATTATTGCATTATTGATGGCAATATTGATACCGGCGCTGCAGCGCGTAAAGAAACAGGCAAAGGCCGTCGCGTGTCAATCGAACCTGAAACAATGGTGCACCGTCTGGTCGATGTACTTGAACGACCACAATGGCTCATTCCATCCAGGTTGGGCACCAACGTCGGCGGGATTCCGCCCGATACATACGTGGCCGAACGTCCTGGCGCCTTACATGAAAAATGAGAAAATTCGCTTCTGTCCTACAGCGAAAAAACTCAGAAGTGAAGGTGCTGTTGACCCGTACGCGGCCTGGGGCCCCCATAGTGACTTTAAGATGACGACTGGTAGCTACGGCGTAAATGGTTGGGTTTGTAATCCCTCAATGGCAACGGGAGATCTTTATCCCACAAGAGGAGAACCCGTTAGCTGGCTCTGGCGGACCATCAATGTTGGCAAGGGCCTTACGCCCCTCGTACCGCTCTTTTCCGGTTGTTCCACGATTGATGGCAAGCCTCTGGAGACGGATAAGCCTCCAGAGAATATAATGGATATAGCTGATTGGGGTTCCGGTGGATCAGAAATGACGCGTTTTTGCCTTGCCCGCCACGAGGGGGCCGTCAACATGACTTTTTTCGACTTCTCTCTTAGGAGAGTAGGTGTTAAAGAGCTTTGGAAGTTAAAGTGGCACAGGAACTATAATACATCGGGTCCTTGGACTAGGGCCGGTGGTGTCCAGGCCGAAAACTGGCCGGAATGGATGAGGCACTATACTGATTACTGACTGGTTACTAACTTGACCTGCCAGCAATCGTTCCTATTGAATTATATTATGCGTCCAATGCACCCTGCACATTGATGAACAACGACCTGTCTTCTGAATACCAAATCAGCCATCTTCCAGTCAAGGAGAATCTCTGGATTGCGAGTGGGTATCTATTCTTGATATGACTGTGTTTATTAAACGGCGAACTCGTCTTGAAGGGCTATGAGCTTGTATTATCATGGCTGGGTGTGTTATAATTATGGCAGATAAGCATACCAACGAAACTCATTATCTCTCTTTGAAAGAGAAGGGCAAAAGTTATGCGCAGAGGAAACGGCTTTACGCTAATCGAGCTCTTAGTAGTGATTGCCATTATTGCATTATTAGTAGCGATATTACTGCCAGCCCTACAACGGGTAAGAAAGCAGGCAAAGGCAGCCGTCTGTCAGTCAAATCTCCACCAATGGGCAAGTTCTGCAATGATGTATGCCACAGAACACGAGGGCAAAATGTGGATTATCTCGGAGGGACTTGGAGAATGGATGGAAGTATTACACCCATATTACGCAGATGTAGATAAAATTCGCTGCTGTCCAGCAGCAACAAGGCCCTGTCAAGACACCGACGGCACAGAAGCTCGCGGTAGTGTTGATACCATGTGGGGTCGCAAAGGCGAGCAAACTGAGTGGGGAGGAAGACAAAGAGGATATTGGGGAAGCTATGGACATAATAGATGGGTTCAGCAGCGTCTCTCCTCAGCAGATACCCGGCATTGGGAGAGGTTTTCTGTGAAAGGCGCACATAATGTCCCGCTCTTTGCCGATAGTGCTTTTACACATGCTCTGCCCCTGCATACAAACCCCATTCCGCCAAAACCCTTGAGATTTTTTTCCGACATCCCGGTAGATGCTGGCGGCTGTCAAATATGGCGGTTCTGCATCGACCGGCACAGCGGAGCGATAAACGGCTGTTTTTTGGACGGTTCGGTTCGAAAAATACCGCTATATAATTTGTGGGAATTAAAATGGCATCGCGAGTGGATACGACAGAATTATACCAAAGCAGATATTCCTTGGATAAAGTAAAGGTTTTTAAAACATGGAAGAATGGTTGCAGTGATACTGCTATCTTGAAGCCGGGGACTATTTCTACGCCATCCGGCTGAAAGCATCAGGGATTTTCAGGTGGGGTGGTAAGTTCGAGAGATTTGACTTTGAAGGAGGAATAATTATGTGTAGAAAACTATTATTCTTGTTTGTACTGACGGCGAGTAGCACGCAAGCGGACATGGGGGTGATGGTGGAGAGAGCAAATTGATTGGTAATCATTAAGGTAAATCCACTCCACAAAACCCCAGAGCCGTTCTGGAAAAACAAAGTTGTATTGTTCTGCTCGCTTTCCCCAGAAAACATGCAACGCCCAGCCCTTCGTCGTAGCTAAGACTTGCCGAAATTTCCCGGACCAGTCCCCCTAGCCAATCAAGCCCAGTGCGCGCGAACGAAGCACCCCAAAAAGAGCCCCATTTTCGTGAGTCAGCGCCTACAGGAGACTCCCGGAATTTAGGAAGAAGTTAGTTTTTTCTGTCTTTCGTAAGACAAGAGTCTGGTAGCCGCGAGGAACAAACACTTTGTCGGTGTGCCGATTGGTGCCGACGACATACAGCCCACCAAGGCCAGCGACTTTTTCCCAATCGCGTTCTTCGGCGCCGCCTAGCCTTGTTCAGGAGAGACACTCAATTGCAAGGGCTGAAGTCTTGGTTGTTTCGCTCCTTTCGCAAGAGCCCTTGCACGCCAGGTCTTTATCCTTTCTCAACGAAGGAGATTGCGCTGGCATGGCACACATCTTGGCACATGGAGCAGCCGGTGCACTGGCGCGGATCCACAATGGCCTTTTGGTCTTCCAGAGTTATGGCATAACAATGGCCGATCCGTTCGCAACGGCCGCAGCCGTCGCACAACTCCGGCTCAACCTGCGCATACGCTTCCTTGAGCGTGAGTTTGTCCGCCGGGGCGATGGCCTCGACAGCCAGATCCCGAAAATTTCTGTACGAATTATAGCCGTGCCGGTCCATGAACTTCTCGATGTTCCTGAGCAGGCCGGAGAGAAAACCAAATCCGTGAAGCATCACTTCGGTGCAGATGCCAATCATGTCGGCGCCGCACATCATCATCTGAACGGCATCGACATAGTTGCGCACACCGCCAGTGCCGAGGATGCAGGATACTGAGCCGACCTTCTTGCGGATTTCGAAGACGTCGCGAAGCGCCAGCGGCTTCACCCACCCGCCCGAGAAACATGCCACCGAGGGCTCGACCTGAAACCGGAACGGGCCACGCCTGGGATCGTGGATATCGAACTCGGGAATCGCCAGACGATTGGCTGTAGTGCCAACCACACTGGCCCCGTTCTCGAAACAGGCTTGGGCGACCTCGGCGATCCTGCCACCCTCAGGTGTAAGCTTCACGAAGACTGGCACGTCAACGGCGTCTGAAATGATCCTGGTTGCCATGCCTACAATCTCCGCGTTCTGTCCGAGACTGGCACCGGATTGAGCGGTGTGCTCTTGCTCGCCTGAAACCTTTAGATTGAAAGACATGTTTGGGCAGCACATGTTCAGTTCCAGGCCGTGCGCGCCCGCCTCGACAAATCTCCTCGCCATATCCAACCAACCGTCCATCCCCTTTTCACCCGTATAGGCGATATTGGCCAGGATAATGAGCTCCTTGGTCTGCTTCCTGCCCTTCTCGGTAAGTCTGAGGGCTTCCTCAAGGGTCAGTCGCTTCTCAGCGGAGAAGGCCAGGTACTGCTCCTGCTTCCACCACCTATATCTGGGATCCAGATTGATGTACGGCGCAGGTTCAATGGCGAGTTTTAGGCTGGCGCCGCCCCAGCCGCACCGTTCGGCCTCGACGAGCTGCGTGATATGCTTCGTCGCGGGGCCGGAAGCGACCACGAACGGGTTGCGGAACTTTAGTCCTGCTACTTCAAAGGACATCGTAAATAGCCTTCCTGCGAGAAACTTGCCATTTGTGTCTTGTCGCTGGCAACACGGTCTTCACCACCTGACTTTGATTGTCCTGCCTTCGGTGGCCGAGCAATAGAACCCCTCCACCACCTTCATGCAGGCGAGACCTCCGGCGCCACTGACTCCGAACTTCGGCTTTCGGTCATTCAGAATACAATCCACGAAGTAGTTTATTTCTGAGACATAGCCGAGACTGTGGAATTCGTCAACGGCCGGTCTAGTCCAACCCTGGGTAAAATCGGCCTTCTCGATGGCATATCCGTAGCCGCCGCGGGAATACACTTCAATATTGGAGCCGAAGGTCAGATTGACGTTAATGCGGCCTTCGCTGCCGTAAACCTCGATACGGTCGTCCATTCCGCCAACTGTGACATAGTTACCTTCGACAAGCGCTCGCTTGCCATCAGCGAATCTCATCAGGCCGGTGAACCAATCCTCCCCCTCGAAATCTTTATGGACGAAATTGTTCCCCAGTCCACCCGTCATCATGCCTGTCACCTCAGTAACCGGATTCTGGTCGGCGCCGAACAGGTGCAGCAAATAGCCAATGGGGTGAGTAGCAAGGTGGATGAGCGAGCCACCGCCACAAGTACTCTTCTTCTTCGCGAAGGGCGAGTGCGAGCCACTGTGAGTTTCTTTTGCCTTGACGAAAAGAACCTCGCCCAAAGCACCCTCCGTGATGATTTCCTCCATTCTACTCAGACTGGGCGCGAACACCCAGTCTTCTGCGTAGAAAAGCTTCACACCTTCGCGGGCGCACGCCTCAACCATCTGGTCCGCTTCCTGAACGGTTATCGCCATTGCCTTTTCGCAAATGACATGTTTCTTGGCCTTTGCAGCGGCAATTGTTACATCGTGATGGAGGAAATTTGGCACGCACACACTGACAGCGTCGATATCATCCCGTTCCATCATCCCGTGGAAATCTTCATAGGTATGTGGAATGTGGAATCTTTTGGCAAATCCTTCCAGGTCGTCCAGAGCTGCCACGGCGACTATTTCTACTTTGTTAGTGCGACGGTAACATTCGGCGTGCAACGTCGCCGCGAACTTCGAGCCGACAATACCTACTCTCAACTTATCCATGAGTCCCTTCCCACATCCAAAACGTTGGTCATAGCATCCACGATCTCCATATTGTCCATTGTAGGCATCCGACCCGGATCATGCAACAACTTTCAGCTATTTGTCCAATCGCCAGCAGCTTGCTCAATTTGCTATATAAATAGTCCAGGTGCAGTTGATACTGCCGATCCAGCCACGTCGAGGATACCAACATAATAGCCCCACCCGGTCTCTTCAGGTCGCTCGATTCTATATTGATGACTTTAGATGAAACCAAGAAAGAACGAACTCTGAAATCTCTCAGACCGGTCTCACCAGCCAGAAGCGCACTGAGCCGCGCACAGATCACCCCCAAAACGGCCCCATTTTCGCGAGTTGGCGCCTACAACCAAAGTATATCTCCACAACCCGTTATCTCCAAATTCTGCAAAATTTCCGTCCATAAGCTCTGTAGTATCAGTGCTTTATAAAAAACTCAAAAATTGTGAATGGTTTCAATGACCTATTTCTATGAGAGTATCTTTTTAAAAAATAACAATTACCCAAAAGTTATCGATCACCGTAAATGGTTGTTGACGTTGAGCTGACATCGATTCTTACAGATTCTTTAAGTGATGACCTACTTACTATTTTTAAGACGGTCTTTACGTTGCCAATAGTTATTCCATATCTGGTGACTATGACAAACTTCTGAAACTGTCTGAGAATATCAGTAAAATAGTTTAAACCATAGCGGTCTTGGTGTATCATTATCTGTGCGATCGCTTATGGTATAGCCCGAATGCGTTGGGCTTAGAATGTGCTCAGGAATTAACCGATTAAGATGGAGGGCCATAGCAGATGAAACTGGTACATATAAGATTCTTAGTTATCGCAGCTTATCTATTCATCGGAACCATTTGTGCTTATTCAGATGAGAATTGGCTACAGTTCAAATACGATTGTCGAAATTCTGGGAATGTGCCTGAAAGGAGCTTGAACACTCCTCTGGGTTTGGTTGGAGCCGTCCCTTTAACCGATGCTATATTCACAGCACCAGTAGTAGCAGATGGACATATCTATGTAGTTGATGGATCAGGAGTTGCCTTTTGTCTTGATGCTAAAACATTGCGTGTTGACTGGAAATTTCAAAGTGCTGGTGTCAAATCGAATTGCAATAATGTTTCATCGCCGGCTGTTGCAGAAGGTTATCTTCACTTCGGCACGATGGCCGGTTCCTATTACGTGCTGGATATGGTCAGTGGAACAGTTGTGAAAGAAATCTCATGCGGTGAGCCAATTTTTAGCTCTCCTGTTGTATCTAATGGCCGAGTTTATTTTGCCACACTTGGCTCACGAGTGTATGCCATCGAACCAGACGGCACTATTTGCTGGGTCTGGGACTTCGTTAAGGAGCGGCTCGTCTTTAATGCAAATCGTTGGAGCGGCCACGATTGGCCTAAGCACAAGGGAACGCGAGTGACACGGAATGAACAGTTCTGCTGTGCTAAGAACCTGGTGGCATATGGTAAGACAATAATCATCCCAGCCGGTGGCTCGGTTGTATGGCTGAAAGATGCTGGAGATAGCGCTAAGGTTCATACAATACACGAGCCTCGTAATACCACCCTCGGATTGAGTATCGGCGAGGATGGAATGGTCTATAGGCAATGGACTCTCTTGGACAATGGTGGTCGAGTAGATACTTTTCGGCTTGATGACGACAAGGTACAAAGTGGCTATGTTCGTGGAACTGAGACGAGCACTCGGGGTGGACTATTGAGTTTCTGTTCTGTCAGTTTGAGAGGCCAGGATGTTTACAGATGTAGACCGGAAGAAGGTTTTGGTTTTTGTAAGCATTCTCCTGATCAGGAACAGCCTCAACACTTGGGAGGATATCCGTCTATTGCTTCACCAATTATTCTTAGAGATAAGGTAGTGTATGGTGCTTTGGATGGAAGTCTTTATGTTGTACAGCTATCAGGAAGCAGCGAGGTTTGGTCATTTAAGACCGCTTTTGGTAAAGCAATATCAGCTCCTGCTGCAGTTTGTGATGGTAAAGTTTATTTTGGGTGTGAAGATGGTTACCTGTATATACTTGGCCCTGGAGGTAAAGCCCCACTGCCATTAAAAAACCTTCAGGTTTGGAAGGTCCGAAGTCGGCTAACAAGCAAACTCGCAGATGGGAAATATGACAGATTTACTAGCTTTGGTAACTGGGCAAACACAAACCTGGATACTCAAGGTATAGCGCCGCCGTTTAAGATTAGTTGGATTCGTCGGTATGAAGGTACGACGAAACATTTTTCTACTTTTGGCGGTGATAGAATGTACACTCACACAGCCGAGGGGCAAATATTCGCCGTCGAGCAGGAAACGGGACGCTTGTTATGGCGTCGCTATTTTCCCGGAGTGCATATCTGTTATACTTCGCCTCTTTATTACAAGGAACGCCTCTTAGTTCCCCAGGCTGGACTCAGCCAATGCCTTTTGCGCTGTCTGGATGCAGCGAATGGAAAGCTTCTTTGGGAAGCTCCTTTCTCTGGATCGCCGAGTTGGAACAGACAATTGCCTCCTGTGGTGTACAAGAGGGACCCCGCAAGGCGGGAACCCAACCTTGCCATTTACATGTTTAGTTCTGGTAGATATGGCAAGTATGCCCCGAAAGAAGCCGAGGAAAGAATAAACTGGCTGTTCGGACACCAGGACAATCCAGGTTTTCCGAAAAGCCATAAACCCTTGCTACGTGCATATGATATAGACACCGGCAAGGAAGTTTGGACAAATGACTTCTCCGACTTTGGTTCTGGTGGTGATGATGCGGGGATATGTCTTATGGATGGAACGCTTTACTACTCATGCTATTTTGGCCATTCAGCCAAAAATAGAAGAGGTCTTCCAAGCGCCAAAGGTCTTACTGCAGCTATTGAACCCCAGACAGGGCAGGTTATTTGGTTGACCACAAAGTACTTTGTTCACGGCGGTTGTACTATTAGCGGGGAGAATGGGCGACTTTATTTGGGCGGATACAATAAGCTTGAAGATGGCAACAGTTTCGTGTGGTGCATAGATGCACGGGATGGTTCAATGATCTGGAAATCTGAACCGGTTCGAGAAGCTATACAGGTAGTAACGATAGACCCAAGATTTCTATTTGTGCATGCTCAATATAGGAACGGTTTTCTGTTAAATAAGGACACCGGCAAAATCATCACTACTCTCACTCAAGGCTATAAGTGCACACGGTTTACTCTTTCTGAGCCGTATCTGCTTGGTTCTAATATGGACGTATATGATTTATCAGATGTGAATAAGATCAAGTTAATATCTTCAGGACCTCGTATAGACCCAAGCGAATGTATCGGTACGACTGTCTCAAACGGCAGAATTTTTTACACGTGCCATGGAGGGGGGCTACAGGTTGGCTTGGTATGTGGAAAAGCAGAATAATATGCAAAGCAATAATATAGAACATAAGTTGGCACTGATAGTTTTCTTGGTGAGAGAGACTCACGATCTCCATTATGATTGCATCGTGAAGTCGAAAAGCTGTTCAGATAGCGGGTGAAGTGAATCCAAGTTTCTTGGCTCAGTACGCCGGGGTCAGGGCACATTCACTGGCCGGTGGATCTATGCTGCCTTTACAAGTACTGAAATGCTCACATCTACAGCATATCTGTGCCGAGGTTTGTGCCCAACTATGCACATAACTACTGCCTATTTGGTTTCAACTTCCAATACTCTACCATCTCTGATCCCCTTGGCAAGGAAAGATACGCACACTTGGCTTGAGAGAGGTACCCTCCCGGCTTATTGCATTTGTGTGGGCGGCTTGAGGAATCCCTGATGCAGCAGCCAGGTGGTACACGCCTGCGTCCACGTAGAGCAGGGATGGTCGCTTAGGCGGACGCCGAAGTCATGGGCGGCCGTCGCATAGATGTGCAGCTCCGCCGGGATGCCGGCTTTCTTCAGCGCAAGGTACATCAACACACTGTGCTCCGGCGGGCTGATGATATCGTCCCCGCCGTGCGCGAGGAAGATCGGAGGCGTTCCG
>JBGVTO010000218.1:0-19328 GCA_041862635.1 Phycisphaerae bacterium
GGCTTCTTGACATCCTTGTACTGCATGATGGATGTCCGAGATCTTACCTGAAGCGACCCGATCTTTCCCAGGTTAGCGATGAGCGCCTCGGTCATGCCGTCGGCGAAATACTCCTGCTCCGGGTCGCCGGTTAGGTTCTCCAGCGGCAGTACTGCCAGCGACTTTATCCGGCCGGGGCCGGCCCCACCCAGTCCGCCGTTGGCGGACTCTCGCCACCGGCCTATATTTAGCCCCAACACTACGATTGCTCCGACGACAAGCCCTATGACCATTGCCCGCCGCCACAGGGTTCGGACTGGCGCCGCTGGTCTGCTCAGCGCTTCGCTGATTTCGATTGACGCATCTACAATGTCACCAAGCCGGTGGTCAGGGTCCTTCTCTAAGCAACGTTGTATCAGAGCACGTATGTTTGCGGGGATTTCCAGCGGTAGCAGTTCCCAATCAGGTTCTCTTTCGATGATGCGAGCTAGGGTGTCTGTAGCAGTCTCGCCTTCAAATGGAAGATGGCTGGTCAGCATTTGATACATAATGCATCCAAATGACCAGATGTCCGTCCTGTGGTCGGTTGGATTTCCGCGGGCCTGTTCCGGGCTCATATAAGCCGGCGTGCCGATTATATGGCCGGGCTCAGTGGAAGTGATTTCAATATCCGTACCTTCGCTTACGGAGGTTTTGGCCAGACCGAAGTCCAGTACCTTGACTCTGCCGTCAGGTGCGAGCTTGATATTGCCGGGCTTGAGGTCTCGATGGACGACACCTTTCTCGTGCGCCGCTGAGACGGCCAGGGCGATTTGCCGGGCGATTGAAAGGGCTTCCTCCAGTTTCAACGGTTCGCGAGCAATCCGTTGGGCCAATGACTCGCCCGGGACATATTCAAGAATCAAATAGCTTAGGTCTTCTTCCTGTTCGATGATTTCGTGTATCACGGCGATATTCGGGTGATTCAATGAGGCCAGTAGCTTGGCCTCGCGATGGAAACGCATCCGGGCAGTCGAGTCATCTGCCAGTTTAGCAGGGATGCTCTTGACGGCCACAGAGCGGTCAAGCTTTGTATCACGAGCCAGATAGACCACACCCATGCCTCCACGGCCAATCATCTCTACTATTTCAAAGCTTCCGACTTTCCGGCCAATAAGATTGTTTCTAATCAACGTATCTTCAAAGTCACTCTCATCGGCGTGGACAAGGGAATCGAACAAGGCATCGATTTTTTGCACATCCTGTATTCTCTGTCTAATCTGATAATCCAAGCCAGGGTATTGTCTCACAAATTCATCGATATCAGGCTTCTTACCTTGCCACCGTGCATCTACAAATTGCCGAACAGCTTCTTCAATGACGTTTTCTTGTTTGTCGTTAACCGGCCCTGCCATTAAATACTCCTGAACGCGGCAGCCAGCGCTACCATTGCACGCGTTGCGAGCATTCTCACCGCATCGGGACTCTTATCTAATCTGGTTGCTACCTTTTCGTAGGAAAGTCCCTCGATTTTAGTCAGAATGATTGCTTCTCTGTATTCAGGTTTCAACTCATCCATCGCTTTGGCAAGCTTAGCCAAATCCTCTTTTCTGGACATGATCACACTTGGCGTGGTGGCCTCAATGGATCCAAGAGTTCCGAGAAACCTATCACCGGTAGTCGTCCCATAGTTGTCAAGTCGAAGTTCTTTACGAACGTCGCGCTTCTCGGCGTGCAGTCTCCTTAGATTACCACGAAGCTCGTTTTCAGCTATTTTAGATAGCCACCGTACGAAATCTCCTTCGTCTTTGTACGTAAATTCGTCCAACCCGCTCAAGGCATGGATAAGAGTATCCTGTACCAGATCCATCGATTCGAGCTTCGAGCGAAGCTCCCTGCCCATACGAAAGCGCACCATCCACCGTACTCGCTCGGCGTAAATCCTGTAAAGCTGGTTTAACGCAGATTTATCACCTTCCTTAGCCAGAACAACTAAATGCCGGGTCTTTTGGCCGAAATTACACATTAACCTTTGCTAACCTCCACAGATGTAAGAATTTAAATATATTTTACCTATTCTTGGAAAAAATTTCAACAAAAAGTGTTCGTTTGCTCCCATTTTGGCATTTATTAAGAGTAGAGCCGGTTCTTCAGTAAAACTTACGTAAACTGTAGCATCTACTCTAAGGGCAGAAAGGAGGTAATGCATATGAGATACATGACAAGGTTTGCCAGGGCTTGTCAGCAATATATCTGGCAGTTGTGTAATAGGTGTATATGTGTTTTTCAAAGGTAACTTTTGTAAAGATTCCAACCAAATTAGGAGAAAATTACGATGAAAACAATAATGATAAAAATAATTTCAATCGTATTGGTTTTGACATTGGGCCTGGCTACGGAGGTTGCGAAGGCAGATTTTACCTTCGGCACTCCGACCAACCTTGGGCCGACTGTCAACGATCCGTCTTACGACGTTACCCCCAGCATCTCGGACGATGGGTTGGAGCTCTACTTTGGCTCCGGCCGGCCCGGCGGGTACGGGGATACAGACATATGGGTAACGACGCGGGCAACCACAGACGACGACTGGGGAGAACCGGTGAATCTTGGCCCGATTGTCAACAGTTCGGCTGCTGAAGGTAACCCGAGCATTTCGCACGATGGGCTGACGCTCTACTTTAGCGACTGGGCAAACCCCCGCCCCGGTGGGGTTGGAGGGGTGGACATATGGGTTACGACGAGGGTAACGAAAGACGATCCCTGGGGAGAACCGGTGAATCTCGGCCCCACTGTCAACAGTTCGGATGGGGACCATTGCCAGAGCTTCTCGTCCGACGGCCTCGAGCTCTACTTCGAGTCCGACCGGCCCGGCGGGTTAGGTAGTGACGACCTTTGGGTAACTACGCGGGCGACGACAGAAGACGACTGGGGCACCTCGGTCTGGCTTGGCCCGACTATCAACAGTTCGGGTATAGACCATTGCCCGAGCATCTCGGCCGACGGCCTTACGCTCTTCTTCGACTACACTCCGGCCGGTGAGGAAATCGGTGACCTAATGGTGACGAGGCGGGCGACGAAAGATGATGACTGGGGCGAGCCTGTTAATCTCGGACACTCAGCTTCCGATCACTTTTCTCCGAGCATCGCAGCCGATGGTTCCACCCTTTACTTTTGGTCTACCCGGCCCGACGGGTCTAATTTGGATATATGGCAGATGCCAATCATTCCAGTCCTTGACTTTAACGGGGACGGAAAGGTAGACACTGCAGACATCTGCATAATGGCTGGCTACTGGAATACGGATGAGCCAGCCTGTGATATTGGCCCGACACCTCTCGGAGATGGTATAGTAGATGCCCAGGACATGCTTGTCCTTACTGAGTATTTTGCGAAGGAAGAGGTAGATGTCGAAGCCGACATCGCTGCAATCAAAGAGTGTGGGAACCTATATGCTCTCGCTCTGGAGACTGGAGATTTAGAACTTTGGTTGTCCTTGCATACGGATGACATAGTAAAAATGGGACCAGATGCCCCTTCCGTTCTCGGACTAGAGCAGTTACGGGCAAAGATGGAGCCCGTCTTCGATGACTTCACATTCGAGATGACCATCAATACCGAGGAAGCTCAGGTATCCGGTGACTTGGGATTTGCTCGTGGTACTTACACTTTATCAATGACTCCCAAGGCAGGGGGCGAGACGATTAGTGCGATGCCAGATGGTAAATTCTTGACCATCTGGAAAAGACAGGCCGATGGTTCCTGGAAGGCTTCCCACGATTGCTACAACAGCAATGTACCACCAGAACAGTAGTAATAAACCAAGCCAGCGGTGATAGACGTCAGCAGCGGCGGGAAAACGCAGGACATAAAGTACAATTCGTATCACCGAACTGAAGGGCTGTGAGTATAAAGCTTGCAGCCCTTTTTTGTTGCCCACCAAGAGCTGCTAAAACCGGCTCACCAGTGACTTTTACCTTTGGCTTGTGCTAAGAGTAGAATAAGCGCCTATCCAAATAACCCGCTCTATTGCGGCCGGCTGCAAAGCCCGATGCCTGCGTTGTCAGCCAAAAACGTTCTCAACGTGGAGAAAACCACGCCTGGCGAGCATTTTTGGCCTGCCGCCTTGGCCTCGAACTCCGCCATAGGCGGACAAGTCTTCGCTCGGCCTCATAACGACCCGGTTATTCGGATAAGCTCTAAGCGCAGAGGAAATCGCGACCCTGGCGTGTTAGGCTTATTTCAGTTTTATAATCGCCACCCAGTCTTTTTCGGTCTCATGGGGTGGATGGCCGATGGCGGCTGAGCCGGGGCCGGTTATCTCGGCTACGGTGCCTTTTTGCAGCTTGCCGCCGGTACGAGGATCGTACCATTCTACTGAGAAACTATTTGAGTTATTGCCCAAATATAGATTCGTTGTACCCCCGTTCGGCAGATATATTGTGTAGATTCGGCCGGATTCGGCAAAGCAATAATCATCCTTTGCGGAAGTGAGCTCGTCGTGGTGGGTCATTTGGCTAAAGGGCAGGTTCCTGCGGAAAAAATCCAAAGCATATCGGGTCATGTCCCAGAGATTCTCCCGGCTGCGCCAGTCCTCGCAATTGAGGTCGTTGTGTGCGAATTTATAGCCGAAGTACCATTCGACGCCGGCGCCCCCGGCCATCAGATTACCCCATAAATGTTTCTTGCGCACCTCATCGTGCCAATAATCGTCCTTGTCGGGCTTTACACCGGTGTGGGCCGGGCCAATTTCGTCCAGGCAAACAAACCACTGTCGGTCTGCAGAAGCGGAGCGGTCGAGCCACGTGAGTGTCTGGTTGTGTGTGTCGTTGGTCTGAAGAGACGGCCCGTCAAAATATTCGTATCCCAATAGAGGATTATAGATCTCGTCATACCTGCCCGGAAAAGTATGGCAGACGATTGGGTGGTCGTAAGGGTCGAGGTCTTTGATGTATCGGCAAAAGGCCTTGCGCTGAGCGTAGGTATTGGTGTTTTCCTCGCCGAGGTTCCAGACCAGGGCAAGATGATGGCCGAAGCGGGCAATCAGCTCGCGGTAATAAAGCCGGCGTTGCGGACCAAGCTCGCCGCCGTCGAGACCCTGGTCGTTTTCCTGCTCCTGGGTAATGATATGGAGCATCAGGCCTAATTTGTCCATATGCGAGAAGACAATCTCCCACTGGTCGAGCTTGCTGCAGTCGAAACGGAATTTTTCACCGGGCTCTATCCAGGGCCAGACGTCTTTGCCGTCGCCGCCGTCAATGTTATATGGGATAAAATAGACGCTGTTCATACCTTTGGAGGCCAAGTAATTTAAGGCCCCGATCATGCCCTTGCCTTTTCCATCCTTCCAGGTCGGGTCACCGAGCCGCCAGTCCTTGACATGCGGGGTATATCGATGCAGAAATTTTCCACCCGCAGCTTCGCCTTCGCGTTTTAATTCCCCGGAGTCGTATGTATTATCGAAATCGGCGTAGCCGAGGAAGTTTTCAGGGCTGTCGGCCCCGCCTTTTATAAAAAACTCGCCCGTCTCGGCAAATAGCAGATAGCGTTTACCAACATATTGGAGCAGTCCTTTGGCTCGGTGGTCTCGTCCTTTTTTATCCGTCGCGGCAACGGAAAATGTTCCTTTGGCCCCGTCAAAGGCTACGGCCGAGCCGGATTCGTTACCGAGCGCAATATCAGCCCCCGTACGAAACGATGCGGTATAAGACCATTGTCCTATTTCATCGGGCACGAAATGCACACGCCATTTATTGCCCGCCGTTGCGCTGGTTTGTCCTGCATTGCCGTCAGCGGCATAATACCCGGGCACGACGTATCGCTTGTTATCATTAACGAACGTAGCGTTAAGACGATAATCAAGAAAAGGATTCGGCTCAGCATTTTCGCCGGTCTGAGGCCCTGTGAAGGTCAGCGTAACTTTGTGCCATTTCTTCAGCTCGCCAGTAATGGCCCCTTCTTCCCGGCTTTGGCCGGATAAAACGGAAGGGGCGGCTAAAGTGAAACAAACCGTAAGTAATAAAGTGAATTTGTACTGTTGCATTTTTCTGCTCCTCAATAAATAGCTGATTGAATTATGTTTGGATATTTTATAAGGAGAATGGGGACATTTGCAACAGTTTTTTTGGGCCACAGATTTCACAGCACATAAAACGTAAATACACGCACAAAAAAGGCCGAGCCAATCGGGCCCGGCCTTTATGTCCACACTATTATATCTTTTACTTTGAAACTAGCTTCTCAAGTTCAGCCAGTGCTTCAGCGGTGACTGTTTCAGCGTGCAGATCCCCGAAGATCACACGGTATTCGTTATCTGAGACCTTCCATCGCATCAGGACCTTATCTGCGTCTTTGGGGGTAACGGTCTTTCCGTAGTATTCGGGGTCCTTCCTGTCCATTAGCAGCCCAAAGCGGAACCTAATGAGGAACCGTATAGGTAGCGCGTTATCCATGAGTCTGTTGGCTTTGTCGTCTTCCGAAAGCCCTTTTAACTCTTCCTTTAATTGCATGGCTGCGGGGGTTTCACTCTTTTCAAATGCCGAGCTTAGCCCTTCGAAATCGATACTCTCTGGATAGTTTCCGAAGAGCTCGACACATTTCCTTAGACCCTGGATGGCATTCTCCTCCGTCATGGCCGGCGACTTGACCACTGTACCGGTATAGTCATCTGGTATGACCGGCTCAAATTCGGCCGCGCCAACGGGGATATCCCACTTGAAATCGTACATCACTAATTGCTGGTTAATCCTGTCTCCCACCTGTCCAGTGACACTGGATTCGTATCGCACAGGCAATCGTGTTTTCACATCTACCCATATCTTGACATCGACCTGAGGATTTTTAAAGTATCCCATTGCCCAGTTGGGATCTGTGGTCTGGAACACTTCGACTTCATTGCCATCAATGGTTTCTATGCCCAGACTCTTATATTTGGAGCCTACGATTTTTTTGAGAAAAGCGACCGGATCGCGTCCAATACCTCCCTTCTGCAACCGTTCAACCTGAGTATCGTCAAGTTCTGCACGCGAGTATTTCTTCTGCTTGGGTGTGATTTTAATCCTGGTCTTCTTCTGTGGTAAAAAATAATCTTCTATGAATGTGCTGTCCCCGCCATTGGGGTCGAGTCGTTCCCAGATTCTTTTCCAGCCATATTCTTCTGAATTCAAAGAGGTGCCGCGTGTTTCGGAATAGTAAGGTTTGTCAGGAGCTTCATGGCCGGTTAGCTTAAAAATCAATTTGTACCTGAATGCCTTGACTTTTTCAATTTGGGCCAGCACGTCCGCCAAAGCAATACCTGAATTGTTCCCTTGAAAGAATGGCAGACCAAAAAACACGGTGATAATAATCACCGCTGCAGTGGCTAATTTTGTAATTGGATTTTTCATAATTGTTCTCCTTATCTTCGGCTTGATTGCAGCCGTGTTTACTTTTTCATGAGCCTTTAATATCTTATTCAGCACTGCTTTATCCATACTTGGATTAGTATTGATGGCTGCCTTGTTAAAAAACTTTTTTATGTAATCTGCAGATTTCATTTTTTTATCTCACTATTCAAAATTGACCGCAGTTTATTCAAGCCATACCGGTATCGGCCCTGAATTGTGTTGACCGATGCGTTCTGGATTTTGGCTATTTGCCTGAAAGTCATCCGGCCCTGCATATAAAGAGTGACCACCTCACGCTGCTCATACGGTATTTGAGCCATCGCGTTGCTCAACAGTTCCAGCTCTTCGCTCAATATGGCCCATTGTTCGGGTCTCTGTAAATCGGAGATTATGTAATCTGAGTCGTTAATACTGGATGTTTCGTGCCTTTGCTGGTCCCGTATTCGGTTCCGAATCCGGTTGGCAACACAAGTCACCAGATACTTTTTGAGATTTCCGCGTGTCCGGATTTTCGCTGCCGATTGAGCGAAGCCTACGAAAACATCCTGCACCACATCTTCGGCGGTATTGACATCGTTTGTCAGAGCGACGGCCAATTTGAGCAAATCATTCTTGTACTTTTCATAGATCCGCCGCAGCGCATCTCTGTTACCGAGTTTGAATTTCCAGATAAGTAGTCTGTCTTCTACCATTTAACGCAACGAATCACAGAAAGATCTTTCTTCATTTATAACACACCAACACAGCCGATTTTAGTATAAAGAAAATAGACTTTTTTACTACTTTTAACACTACATGACAGAAGGCATATTTTCTGCCTATAAAAGCGCATAAAAAAGGCCGAGCCAATCAGACCCGGCCTGCCTGTCTTGCGTTGATTCGATTTTAAGGCTATTGGTCCTCTTTTGGTGTGCCGACGGACCGGATAGCTTCGGTTCCGTCGCTGAGGAAGTACCGTTCTCGCTTGAAGGAGAAGACGCGGCCCTCCACTGTTTGCTCATACGTGCCGAGGTCCTCTCCCGGTCCCCCTTTCCTAAGTCGGCGGAATTCTTCCAACTGTTGTCCGAATTCTTTCCACTGTTCCACGTTATACACTGGCATGTCGTCGGCATTTTCCCCCATGTCCTCTGTTCGGCCATCCGAAAGTTGATATCTGTACTCATGCGTTTTCAACCGATAGGTACCGATTATCGTTTCTATGACCCTGAGCAACTCCCTCTTACCCTGCTGCTTCAGGAGTTCCATCTCTTCCAGATCCCTTCGGGTCTGCTCGACATCAGTTACTTCGTCGGCGTCCATTGTGACGAAGGTCTCGCGATCTTCGCTTATGAACATATGATGGCCGTCATCGTTTTTGCCATAGTAATAGTACCTTCCAATATTCACTCCCACAACAGCTATGGCTCCGAGGCCTAACACAACGGCAAGTACCGCAGCTACCTTCCACGATCTTTTTCTAACAAACATTGTCTGTCTCCTTTCGATTTTTTTGAGAACCTCTCGGCGTAGTTGCTGCCGGTGTTGATGCGACATATGTTCCGGTGGGACAACATCTTTGAGGTATCTGTCTATATTCTCAATTTTCTTATTCATGATTTCGTTCCCCACTATTCGGGTAACACACCCCAACGCACCAGGATATCCTGTAACCGGGCCAGCCCGCGGTGCAACTGGGATTTAACGGTGCCTTCTTTTCTTCCGGTGATTTTGCATATTTCCGCAATCGCCTTATCTTCGAAGTAGCGCAGGATAATCACTGTGCGATACTTCGTTCGCAGCTCCAGCAGCGCCTTGTGAACCAGCCGGTATTCTTCGGACGCCGCCACACTGTCACCGGCTGACGGATTTCCACTTTCAAATTCGCGGTTCTGTTCTGCTTGACTGCTGCTGTCCGGCTGAAGACTGATGGCCGAGATGCGTTTTTGCCGGCGCCAGTGCATCCGTACTTCATTGGTGGCGATACGATAAAGCCAGGCCCGGAAGGGAATCTGTCTCCACTTATATCGCCCTATATGCCATAAGGCGGCGAGAAATACGTTTGACGTCAAGTCCTCAGTCACGCTGTGGTCAAAGGTGCAGTGGTAAATATAGCGGACGATCTCGCCGTAGTACTTATCATAGAGCCTTCCCGCGGCTTCGCTGTCTTCTTGGGCCGCATAAACCAGTATCTCATCTTCGTCCACGATTTCGGTCCCGTATCGCAGCCCGCACTCTAATGCGTCTTCTGCCATTCGAACACTCCGGAGTCAGTTCTCATCTATCATAATGCACAAACCTCGTAAAAGTTGCATTTTTTCTGCGTCCGCGCAATAAAAAAGGCCGAGCCCATCAGGCCCGGCCTATTTGTCTGGCGTTGATTCAATTTTAAGACTACTAGTCCTTTTTTGGTGTGCCGACGGACCAGATGAATTCGGTTCCGTCGCTGAGTGAGTACTTCTCTCGTTTGAAGGAAAAGACACGGCCCTTTATTGTTTGCTCATAAGTGCCGAGGTCCTCACCCTGTCCTGCTTTCTTAAGTTGGCGAAATTCTTCCAACTTTGGCTTGAATTCTTTAAACTGATCCTGGCTATACACTGGCATACCGTCGCCACCTTCCCGCATATCGCTTGTTCGGCCGTCTGAGAGTTCATATTTGTATTCATGCACTTTCCAAGCGATGGTGCCATCCCTCAATATTTCTTCGACCTTTAGTAGTTCTCTCTTATCCTGCTGCCTCAGGAGTGCGATCTCTTCCAGATCCCTTACCTTTTGCTCCACATCAGTTACTTCGTCCGTTGTGACGACGGTCTCTAAGTCGTCGCTGATGAAAATGTGAGCGCCGTCATCGGTTTTGCCATAGTAATAGATCTTTGAAATATTAACGCCCACAACAGCTATGGCTCCGACGCCTATCAAAACGGCAAGCACAGCAGCTACTTTCCAAGCTCTTTTTCTAACAAACATTGTCTGTCTCCTTTCAATTTCTCCGAGAACCTCTCGGTTTATCCGCGAGGTTCGCGAGGTTAACATCTCAACGGCTTTCGGGTGCCTCTGCTTCCACTCTTCGAAGTCCATCCCTAATTTTTCCGAGCCGATTGTCTCGCTCAATGCTTCATCAAGCCATTTATTGTTTTCAGGACGTTTCATAATCATCTCCCGTAAAACCGTTACGTTTCAAATACTTTGCTATCTTACGTTTTGCCCTGACCAGCCTGCCGTTCACAGCCTGAACCGAGATGTCCAAAACCTGCGCTATCTGCTCGTAAGGTGAGTTGTCGTAGTATCGTAAAACTATTAGCTCTCGCTCGGCAGGCCGTAATTGCAAAAAAGCTTCACGAATCGCATCCCTGCGGTGTTCTTCAGCTTCTGTATTTTCAGGGTGGCTTTGAACACCGACGGCAATGTCTTTGCCTTTGGACCTGAGCATTTGTCTTGCAGTGTTTCTGCAAATGCCGGCCAACCAGGCTGCGAATCTTTCTTTACTTTTCAAACTCCCTATGTCGCGACAGGCTATCGCTAATACTTCCTGCGCAGCATCCTCTGCGAGGTCCCTGTCGGCCAGCATCGAGTAAGCCAATGCGACCATAGAGCTGTAATAGCGCTGGTAGAGAGCACCGAAGCTTTCCAGATGGCCATTCTGGGCAGCTTGGACTAATTGTGTTTCTGAATTCAAATTCACAACAAATTCGCCAATTCACATGAAGTTACTGATATCAGCTTCCGTTATATAGTGTAATTCTACCCCCAAAATGTGCGCAGAAAATTGGATTTCCTAAGATATTATTCCTTTTGCCCACAGGATAACCGGCGCCAAATCTTAAAGTTGTTTATTGAATGATGTTATAACAGGGCAATTACTTCTTGGCTCGCTCGAGCGCTTCTTCAAGGGCGCCGAAGCCTGGATTCCATTCGTTAAGGCGGGTGATGTTCTTTTTCTTGGCGACTTTCATAAAATGCTCAAAAGCTTCCTGGATTGAGTCCGGCATAGGCCAGTCGGCAGCATTTGCTTTTGCCTTCTCCCGCATCTCGTCCCATCGCATAATAAATGTGTACATCACCGGCAACTGCGCAACCTGAACGCGAAACAGCAGGTCCGGGTCATCCTGAACCGCTGCTTCGGCGGCTTTTAGATGTGCCCAGCCTTTGCTGAGCGTCTCGAAGGAAAGGAATTTAGCGGTGTGCTTTTCAAAACAGCCGAGCCAGTCGCCGCTGGCTTCGACCGCATCATGCGTAACATCTAAGTAAGCCTTGATGTGAGGAGCAGCGGGGCCGTAATAGCCCTCGATGAATTCGTCAATAAGCTCTTGCCCATCCCGCGTGGGGTCCCACAACAATTTGGCCAGCACCCAGGCGCGGAGCTCGGCCATCTCGGCGCCGTTGGTGGTGTAGGCGCCTTGCTCAAAGATACCTTTGACATTATGGTCGGCAAAGAACTTTACATTCGGCCCTAAGACCCGCAGGTTAGGATGCGGCATTATGTGATGCCTGAAATTCGTCGTGTAGTCCCAGATATACAGCCGATTACATATCTTCGACCAGCCGACAATATCATCGCGGAATTCTTTGTTTCGCTCATCGGCCAGCGGCTTGCAGAACGAACACTCAATGCTGCACAAACGAACAATAACGTTGTCTCGAGGCTCTACATATTTAGGGGGCTTGCGGGTATATTGATAAGCTAACGTGCTGATGGCTACCTGTGGAAATTCCTCTTCGATATCGGCAGCGACCGCATTGACAAACCGCAGCATCAGTCCTGCTGGGCTGTCTTCTTCTTTTTCAACAGCGGCGCAACGGCTGCATTGACAATTGCCGCGCCAATCGTTCTGCGAGACCGAGGTGATGGTAGCGGCCGGATTTTCATGCAAACGTGCTTTGAGGTTCTTGAGGAGCTCCTTGCGCATTTCTTCATTTGTCAGGCATAGTTGAGCGCGCTCATAGGTACGCTTGCCTTTGATCTCACTGAACCATTCGGGATGCTCTTTGAAATATTTTTTCGGCGGGATTAACGGATAAAACGTGTGCACAAAACCTTCATAGCTGTGTTTGCCTCCGCGTTTTTCATCCAAACGGGGACGGTTTCCATTGCTCTTATTGCGCACAGCCCAATCGCCGTCGAAGGCGTCGAACCAGAATGGCTCGCGATATTCCAGTACTGGTACGTAGCTGATATTTAGCTTATCCACTGTAAGCGTTGGCTCATTCGGTATTGTGCTTTCACTCGAGGACCACCACCGGCAGCCAAGCTCGTCTTCGAGAAAGGTATAAACCGCATACAGGGTCCCCCGTGGATATCCACCTGCTAATATAAGGTCGTTCCCAACGCTGCGGATGACTATGCCATCAGTGCCAAGTCCCTCAACGGTGAAATCAGGCTCGGCCAATTTAGCAGCCTTAGGACCAACCAGCAATCGAGACCGGCCGACGGCAGGGGGGCTGACAACTTCAAATTCTGCGCTGGTTATCTGCTGCAGGAAGTCAGCTAATTCCCCGGCAGCCTGCTGTTCGGGCTCGCCGGCGTCCTCGGCAATAACTATGACGGCTTTGGCCACGCCGTTTTCCGAAATCGTCACTTCGCCATCTTTGACAACTTGTTGGCATCCAGTGACAAATAACAAGGCAACGAGCGGTAATGTAATTTCAGCTTTTTGTATCATCGTTTTGGTCTCCCTGAAATGAAAGGTCCCTTCGATTCTATCACACAATAATCGCTGGCTTATCTATCTGATGTCAGGTTGCGTAGCTGTGCAGACCGGGAAAGAGTCTGGAGAGGTTTACCCAGAGCAAGGTTATTATAATGGCCGCCATGCCCGCAACCGCCCAGAAGCTGTTAATCCGTGGATGTTTTTTGCCGAACATATAGCGAAAATGGAAATACCCGACATAGACCAGCCAGGATGCCAGCGACCAGAGCTCTTTGGGGTCCCAGCCCCAGTAATCGCCCCAGGCCTTTTTGCCCCAGTAACTGCCGAGGACAAGCCCGAGTGTCAGCAGGGGAAAACCGATGCAGATTATACGATAAGTAGCCTGCTCAGGCGGCAGGAGATTTTCGTTTGGGTTGGGGCCTTTGCCGGCCAGTTGCAGAATCGCCTGGAAAGTCGCCTTTGCCATAATGATATATGACAGCATATAGACGGCGACGTGGGGCGTGAAAAGCCAGCTTTGCAGGGCCGGCGGCAGTTGCTGCGGCTCGGCGTTAAAGACAAAGCCGGCAGGGAAAAGAACTATAGCACCTATCAGCATATCGGCGCTGTAACCTCCTACCCGCAGGATACGCCGACAGAACAATGAGACCGGATAAATCATCCCTAAGCACAGGAACACCTCAAAGAGATTCTGCAAAGGTACATGCCGAACATGATACCAGCGATAACCAAAAGAAAAAACTGCAATCGCAAAGCCAAACAGGTATAGGATGTGTCCGGTTTTTTCGCGGCGCAAAAGACTCGTTACAAACGCACTCAAGTATGCGATAATGGTCGCGTAAATCAATAAACCCTGAACTGTATATTTAATTTCCATTTATTTGTTTTTTAATTTTATTCTTGCAACTATATGCCTTAGCCACAGATGCCAGATGACACCGATACAGAGCATCCAGTAGCCGGCATAGACCACAGCCAGGCCCGTATTGGAAACGACCATAAGAACGGTGTATTGGCCGGCCTCGGCGTCGTAAGAATGTTGGTAGAAATGGTATCCGCCGAAGCTAAGAGGATGGTTTACTTCGATGTCCTTTTCAGCGGCCACCTTGTTGTCCTTAATTATCCTCAGCCGGCTTATGTAATCGCTGATAACTCTGCGATAGCTCAGCGCAAATTTATCTTCAGGACGAGTATGTCCGCCGAATCGCTCAAAGACGTATCTGGTAGTTACCTGGCCTTCAGGGGACGTAATCTGGACTTCCAGTGCCGGATTGGAGCCGGGCTGGGGGTCGTCGATAATTTTTTTGCTCCCGCCCTCGATTGTGATTTTGAAATTCTCGAACGTTTTTAGGATTTTTACTGTGCCGAATTCCGAGCCTAAAGGAAATTCAGTGTCGATTTCAACAGGTATTCTCCAGCCTTGGCCGTCTCTGGTTTGGATATGCAGATACGCCGTCTTGTAATATTCTATTTGGAAGTCCTTGAGCTCTACGGAAAAGGGCAGCTGTTTTATCTGCTTGAGGTCATCGAGCTCTACGGAAAAGGGCAGCTTTTTTATCTGCTTGAGGTCTTCTAATATAACGCAGTTGTCTGAGTGTCCCTCAAAGATTATCATTTGGCCTGTTGTAATCTTGTCGATGCCGAAAAGTTTTTTCTGGAGTTTATGTCCGGTTTCTGAGCTCCACATAGCCCCTGCAAGTATAAAAACACAGCCTAAGTGTATTAGTAACAGGCCGGGCACGCGAACCAATCGACGAAACATCACAAGGGCTGTTATCAACAGCAGCGTAAAGGTTATCCAGTAAACCACCAATGGCAGACGGCTAATGAAGCCCTTTGCCCGCGCGGCGCCGATAAATGCACCATAGACAGACAGAAACAGCAATAGTATAATCAGCGCCAGTGCGACCCACATTACAGCTCGTCTGAACTTATTCATCAATTTTCCTTTATATCTATCGATAAACCTTGCACGATTATGCCCGGATGCCTTCTATTTGCAAGTATATTTTCAGATGTACTCGTTTAGCCTGTTTCTTGTTCGGTGTTGTTTGAAGTTGATATTTGTTATCGCTGTGCTTAGAATGTATTGCAATCGAAAAATATTTAACCCCCAAATTCATTTGGGTCTTATCAGCTTTTCATAAAATAGATGAACGGAATATCGTAATGGAGGTTCGATAAATGACAAGGCAAATGTCAAAAGGGCAGTGCCATCTGTGCGGCGACACTTTCAGCAAGTCAGCGATGACCAAACACCTCGGAACGTGCAAACAAAATGAGCAAAATTCCGGGAAGTCATCTCCCGGCTGCAATCCCCGGCAAGCAGAGGTCTTTCATCTTGTGGTTGAAGGCCGATACTCACCTGATTATTGGATGCATCTTGAGGTCCCTGCTGATGCAGCGCTCGAAGACCTGGACAATTTTCTTCGGGATATCTGGCTGGAGTGCTGCGGCCACATGAGCGCATTTACGATTGAGGGCAAAACCTACTCGGTGGCACCAATGGCAGAATTTGATGACGAAAGCATGGAGGCCAGCTTGGATGAAATTCTTAGTCCCGGGATGAAGTTTCACTATGAGTATGACTTCGGCTCTACTACGCATCTGGCGCTTAAGGTTGTCTCGCAAGAGCAAAAGCAAATTAAGGGCAAATCTATCAGAGTTCTTGCAAGGAATGAGCCTCCTTCGTACCTCTGTGTGTCGTGCGGTAAAGTCGCTACACAGGTATGCGTCGAATGTGTTTACTCGGACGAAGGTTGCCTTTGCGATGAGTGTGCTGCTGGACATAAGTGCGGCGAGGAAATGCTCCTGCCTATCGTCAACTCTCTTCGGGTGGGTGTCTGCGGATACACAGGCGATTGACCGGCAATATTTGGCCCTCCAATTCATTCCTTCGAAAATTGTCCTTGACCTGTTTGGGGAGCAGAAATCCACGCCCGCTCCACACCGGTTAGGTCGCTGCCAAAAATTGGTGCATTGTCATTGCGAGCGCAGCGAAGCAATCTCGATTCATTATTGGATATTCTCTATTTGACATTCTGCGGTTCAAATAATCAATCTGTGGAATCTATGTTTAGTAAAATCAATGGCTTTCTTTGCGGATTTTTGTTATCTTAACATCACACTAAACCTTATATACTAAATGCTGTACGCTAATTGAGCGAAATCTATGCAAAATGGTTTTGTATATCTTGTTGGAGCCGGCCCGGGCAGGGCGGATTTAATTACTGTTCGCGGCGCTGAGGTTCTAAAAAAAGCAGACTGTATAATTTACGATAAATTAGCCAATCCTGCTTTGCTGAGATTTGCCCGCGCTGACGCCGAGATTATCCACGTGCCCAAACGCACCGGCGGTGCTTCAGTTACGCAGGAAGAAATTAACAAGCTGCTGCTCGAAAAGGCCTCCGGCGGCCGAACGGTTGTACGGTTAAAGGGCGGCGACCCCTGTATCTTCGGCAGAGCTGCCGAGGAGCTTGCGGTTCTTATCGAACACGGCATCGGTTTTGAAATAGTACCTGGCATAACCGCCGGTATCGCTGTCGCTTCCTATGCCGGCATTATACTGACCGATAGAGAATACAGCTCGCAGGTGGTTTTTGTAACCGGCCAGGAGAAACAGGGCAAGCAAAAGAGCAATATCGACTGGCACCTGCTTGCAAAATTTAGCGGCACCATAGTTTTCTATATGGGGGTTGGCAATCTAAGCTTTATTGCTAAGCGACTGATAGATAATGGTATGGCCGCCGATACGCCGGCAGCCGTGGTTGCTGATGCTACTTTCCCAACTCAGAGAGTTGTAAAAGCTGCGCTTGATGATATAAGCGAAAAGTCTAAGCAGCAGGGGATTGAACCGCCGGCAATTATAATCATCGGTGCCGCCGCGGATAGTAACGCACAGTTGAACTGGTTTATGAAAAAGCCGTTGTTCGGCAAAAATATTGTTGTAACGCGGGACGCTGTCGGCAATGCTGATTTTGCAGCTAAGATTATTTCTCGCTGCGGTAATCCGCTAAAATTTGCGACAATAAAAATCAAGCCCATGACGGAGACGAACGAGTTTTTACGCACGCTCGCAAAGATAACCGAATACGATTGGATAATCTTCACCAGCGCCAACGGTGTAAGGATATTTTTTGAAGCTTTGCAAAATTTAGACAAAGATGCCAGAGTCTTCAGCTCGGCCAAAATTGCTGCAATAGGTAACGGGACCGCAGCTAAGCTAAGCGAATTCGGCATAAAAGCGGATTTTGTCCCGAGCGTTTTTACCGGTAAGGAGCTCGGCAAACAATTAATCGCCTATACAAACTTGCGAAGCAAAAAGGTCTTGCTTTTACGCTCAAAGATTGCTTCCAACGAGCTTGTTGAGCTGTTGGACAAAGGCGGAGCCGAGGTTCAGGATGTAGCTGTTTATACAGCTGTAGAACAAAAAAGCGAATGCACCTGTCTAATTGAAGAAATCAGCAAAGGCCGGATTGACTGGCTGACCTTTGCAAGCCCTTCTTCGGTAAATGGATTTTTTGAGCAAATCAACAGCGATTTGGTAAATTCAGGCGATGTTAAAATTGCATCCATTGGGCCGGTAACTTCCGAACGGTTGAAAACGCTTGGCGTCAGGGTTGATTTAACAGCCACAGACCATACCCTTGATGGCTTACTTGATGCAATAGAGCAAACGTATAAAGGTATATAAATATGTTAAATCCGAAATTCCAAAACCGAAGCACGAAACAAATTCAAATGACAAAAATACAAGATTTAGAAACAGAAAGTTTTGAGCATTTGAAATTTAAATTTTGATATTGTTTCGGATTTCGATATTCGATATTCGAATTTTTCTGTAGGAGTAAATTATGGGCTTTCCAAGAATCAGAATGCGTCGCCTGCGCAGCAGCGATTCAATGCGAAGACTCGTGCGTCGGACAACTTTAAACATTGATGATTTGGTTTACCCGTTATTTGTCCGGGAAGGCAAAGGTCTTAAACAGCCAATCAAAACAATGACCGATTATTTCCACTTTTCGCCGGACACAATTGCCGCCGAAGCTGTTGAAGCTGCTTCTCTGAGGATACCTGCAGTGCTGCTTTTCGGTCTGCCGGGCAAGAAAGATGATATCGGCTCACAGGCCTGGGCCGAAGACGGCGTTGTCCAGCGCTCTATCAAAGAAATCAAAAAAGCAACACCGGAGCTTCTGGTTATTACCGACGTTTGCCTTTGTGAGTACACCAACCACGGCCATTGCGGAGTTATCAAAGACGGTAAAATCGATAACGACCCGAGCTGCGAGCTTCTGGCCAAGATGGCCCTCTCGCACGCCCAGGCCGGTGCCGATATAGTTGCTCCTTCGGATATGATGGATGGCCGGGTTAGGTACGTTCGTGAAGCGCTCGAAGAAAACGATTTTGAGAACGTGGCGATTATGTCGTATGCTGCTAAATATGCTTCTGCTTTCTATGGGCCGTTCAGAGACGCCGCCGAATCCGCCCCCGCCTTCGGTGACCGCAGGACCTATCAGATGGACCCTGCCGCCAGTGCCGACCAGGCGATGGCCGAGATTGCGCTCGATATAGAAGAAGGTGCTGATATTGTAATGGTAAAGCCAGCCCTTGCCTACCTCGACATTATATATCGAGCACGGCAGCGTTTCGATTGTCCGATAGCCGCCTACAACGTCAGCGGCGAATATATGATGGTAAAGAGCTCCGCCGCCGCAGAACTCTTAGATGGAAAGGCAACAATGTTAGAAGTCCTTACAGCCATCAAACGAGCAGGAGCAGATATTGTTATTACCTATTTCGCTAAAGAAGCAGCAAAATTATTATCAGGATAAGCCAGTTGTAGGATGAGCTTTAGCTCGTAATTTTTTCTGAAAGAATAGATTCATTTGGACTTCTGCCGACCGTAGCTAAGCTCGAGAAACAAGCTGAACATAAGTTCTTATTAGCACAGGCTGGGGCCGGGCACCAAAGAAGAAAGGCTGTGAGTGAAGATCACTCACAGCCTTAGTTTGCGTAAATCAGATATTTCACAAGGTTACTGCGGACAGTTCTCAAGCCAATCGGCGGTGAAAGTTGCCAGATCCGCAAGGTTAATTACCCCATCGCCGTTGAAATCCTCGCATGCCGTGTAGGTTGTCTTAGGAGTGAAGTAGTAATCTTCCGTTTCACCATACTCGTATCCCGTCTTTGGACCGGAACCGCCGTTGCCTCTCGTGCCGGGATTACTACCGCCCGTCCAGGGCTTTCCAGAAAGAGTAATCCTCATCCATATCTCCTCTGGAGTATTCTTCGGATGACAGGACATGAACGCCGGTGTGGTGATTCGATGTAATCCGGCTGCCAGATTGAAAAGATACTGATTCTG
>JBGVTO010000219.1:0-6441 GCA_041862635.1 Phycisphaerae bacterium
GGGATGACAGGCGGGCGCGGTGTTTTGGTTAATGGGATTGGCTCAAACAGGTCAAATTTTGGCAGCACGTGAATCGGCAGCATGTTGTCGAACACGTCCACCAGATAGATTCCCCACGGAGACTTCTGGTTAAGCTGGGAGGCTACGAGGAAGTACTTGCCCGCCCCGAGCCCTGTCGAGGGGTCGCTGAGCGGGTATGGATGCAGGAACTTCGGCCAGGACTTATCAACCAGATTGTCACGGATGACGGTTTTGATAGGCTTGCCCCTGCCGGGAATTCGCTGGACGACACCGTCGGCTTGCTGCCATCCTTTAGTAATATCCAAAAGGCCTAATTCGCCCATCCGCGGTACTCCGTGATACCCGGCGATAATGGCTATGATCTTGCTTGGAGCGCCGGGAATACCTCGCGGAAAGTAGAGTGCGTTCGGCCAATAGGAATTGCTTCCATACACCGCACGCTGGCCGGTGCCGTCGGGATTCATCACCATCAAAGGACGTAAATACATGTGCATCGGCCCCGTGTAGTCCCATCGGCTGAAGATTATCTGGCCCGTGGGCAGCACAGAGGGATGAAGGTCGAGGTCCTGGTCAAAACACAACTGCCGCATATTACCGCCGTCGTCATCCATCAGGTAAATACTGCACGCTCGCTCTTTGCCGTGCCAGCAGGGGACGCCCGTGTATGAGGCAGTCGAAGCGAAGACGATGCGCCCATCGGGCAGATAACAGGCATCAAAGTTGTCCACGTACCCCACTGCTTCGGGTTGCGAAGCAAGCCGGCGGGGGCGAAGCAAGCCGGTAGGGGTTCGCGATACCTGTCGCAGGTCGCTGCCGTCGGTTTTAATTTCGAAAATTTGCCAGCTGCTGCCCTTGGGCATAGTGAAAAGAAGCCGGTCGGCATCGAAGTGCAGGTCGATTTCGCCAACGAAACGTCCCCCCGATGGTCGAAAGAGTGTTTGTAACATTCCATCAGGACGAACAGGCGCCAGGACCGCAATTTCGTTGTCGTAAACGGTCTGCTCGATGCCCGAATTGCACTTGTGGTTAACGGGCAGGCCAAGTTGGCCTCGCCTGCGTTTGAGCAGCAGCAGCTTCTTAAAATTAAGCAGCGGATTGGAAAGCAATGCATCATACCGCAGCTTGTTGAGGTCGTGTGCGAATTTTGATAGGGCGGTTTTTGCTGAATCGTCTTTCTGATTAAAAGAGCTAAGGGCAGCTTTGCTTAACTCTTCGAGGCTGTCCAGATGTTCTAAATACTTTTGGCCTTTTGGGTACCTTTGTCCGAATGTTTCGGTAAGGTCTGTGATGGCAAGACGGAGCGATTCAAAATCAAAACTGCGGACGCGTCGTATTGCCTCATTGTAACCAAGCTCGGATGAGTGTGCCGAGGCCTTGTTTATCCGACCGGCAAATGCCGGTACCAGGTTAGGAGCTAAAAAGAATAGAATAAGGCTGCTATATACAAAGCTTTTAAGAGATTTGCTTTTGAAGTTGTTGCGTTTTCCTTTCATTCTTATAACATACATTTCTATCGTATTATATGACTATCCTTCGCTTTGTCTGCCGTCTTATTTCATGACAGCAATATACGTTTTAAAATCGACCCAACTACGCCCGAGAGGACTCGAACCTCTGACCTTCGGTTTAGGAAACCGATGCTCTATCCTACTGAGCTACGGGCGCAAGACTTTTTGATACTAACAAATTCACGGAAAACGCAGGTTTTACCGTAAAGAATATCAGTTATGTTTGAGAGCGGCCTAACGGACCTAAAAGCAAAAAGCGTTCTGATAAATTTCATTTAATTTTACTTCCGGCAGGCCGGCATTGCAAGAAGATTAAGGGTAAATGAGCTTGACCAAAGTCTCAGCAGTAAAGCCGGCATGGAGAGCTAACACCATTTGTGTATGTCCGGCAGGTAGGCAGTGAAATCTCAGAAATATGAATGGATTGTCATTGCTCACTCCAGAGTTCGAGCGTTCTGTTACAACTACAAACATTTAGCTTCTTGAAGAAAGTTGCGAATTCAAGTGTTAAAAAATACGAAAATATTTTGCCTTTGCTTGCTGAAATTAGATATTACTGTAGCATAAAATTTATAAAAATCTTTTAAATTTATCATTTTTCATTGCTATAACCGATAAGTTCACATCTGCAAAGCAATTAAGGAGGCGTTATTTTTGGTGGTGTCATTTATAATTATGTGTTTTTACTTGACGGGTGCAACAATCATCTGTATATAGTTTGTTTTTTATATTTTGTGAATGTGAACACAAGCACAAATTATTTGTAGGACAGTATATGAGGTACAAAAGAATTCCAGATGAGACCATCCGGCGGCTGCCGATTTATCTGCGAGGTCTGCTGTTTACGTCTGAGCAGGGCCGACAGAGTATCTCGAGCCAAAAGCTGGCCGATTTTGTAGGTGTTAATCCCTGGCAGATAAGGAAGGATTTTTCTTACTTTGGAGATTTCGGCACTCGCGGAGTTGGTTATAATATCGAAAAGCTCTCAAAGCAAATTAAAAGAATTCTCAAACTTGATGTTGTTCAAAAAGCAGCCTTGGTTGGAGTGGGCAATCTGGGGTCGGCGATTTTGACGCATCCCGGCTTTGGAATATATGGTTTAGATATCGCTGCCGCTTTCGATGTTAATCCTAAAAAAGTGGGCAGGAAAATAGAGAATATCACGATTGAGAATGTGTCGAAGCTGTGGACATTGAAGAAACGCAAAATCAAACATGCAATTATAGCCGTTCCGCGCCAGGTTGCCCAGGAGACAGCAAATGCCTTGGTCAAAGCGGGCGTAAAGGGTATTTTGAATTTTTCTCCTTGCCATATAGCGGTGCCTCAGAAGGTCAAGGTAATAACTATCGATATTGCTATGGACCTGGCTTGCCTGCCTTACTATACGCCGGGAAGTTAAATGTTAAAATTAGATAATTATGCTGTTGGTCGCTGAAAAATAGTAGATTCTATTCGATTATTTATGTCCGGCGGTATACAAGGCGCGGCGTAACGTCATAGGTAAATTCGGGTGAGTAAAATGCAGACTGTTCTTATAAATGAATTAAAGCCATTTTTGAACGCTGTTGCCGAACAGATGGACCTCTATGTTCCGAAAAAGACCGGAACGCATTATGTATATAACAGGTACGATCCTTCAACCGAGACCTGCGTGGAATTCAATAACATACGCACTTGCACGCCTGTCAAAGAGTTTTTATTTCCGCTGCGAGAGCTTGCTGCGGTTTTTCCCGAGCCTTTTGAGCCGAAAGAAGTAAAGCCATTTGCCGTCTTTGGGTTGAAAGACTGCGATTTGCGCTCCATCGAAGTTCTGGACAAGGTTTTCACGGAAGAGGAATTTGAGGACCCGTTTTATGTAAACCGGCGGGAGAAAATGTTCATCATCTCGTCTGATTGTTCCGAGCCGGCCCAGAGCTGTTTTTGCAATGTTTTGGACGGACGGCCCTTTGCTCAGGGCGGGTTTGATTTGAACGTTTCGCAGGTAAAGAATGGCTTTATTATCGAAGTCGGCTCGCAAAAGGGCAAAGATTTTATAGAAAAATACCCCGACCTTTTCACCATGGCTGGAGATGCCTTGTTGGCTGAGCGAGACAAAAACAGGGCCGAGACACAAAAGCAGCTTGAGCAAAATAACGCCGACCTAAAATTTGATTTGCCGGTTAATGAGATTGTTGAAAACAGCCAGGATTCCGATGTTTATGACCAGGAGGCGAAAACCTGTGTCGAATGTCAGGCCTGTACGCGAGTCTGTCCTACATGCCACTGTTTCTATCTTTATGACACTAAGAAGGATGATTACTTTGCAAAGATGAAGATGTGGGACGGCTGCATGAGACTTAAATATGCTGAAGTGGCCGGTGGTGCGAATCCTCGCAAAATGCTTGGTGACAGGCTCAGACATCGTTTTATGCATAAGTTCTCTTATTTTCTCGATAGGTATGGAATTCAGATGTGTATCGGCTGTGGAAGGTGTGTTGATGCTGAGGCGGGCGAGGTGGATATCCGCAAGGTATTAAAAAAGTTGAATGAAGAACTCAAAGGTAAAGATAAGACAAAAGTGGAAGTTGCAAAATGAATCGAAATCTCTACCAACCCATAAACGGCGGAATTGTTGATATTATAGACGAGTCCCCGACGATTAAAAGTTTTGTCGTTGTGCTGGAAGAAACATTTAAGTTTGAAACGGGCCAGTTTGTGGAGCTGACTTTACCCGGCGAAGGTGAAGCGCCGTTTACCCCTTCCTCGTCGCCTTCAGATACTAAGAAGATGGAAATCACGATTATGAAGGCCGGTCGGGTAACAGCTTTATTGCACGAGTGCGAAAAGGGACAAAAAGTCGGCATTCGGGGACCTTATGGTAAGGGCTATCCGATTGATGATTTTGTTGGCAAAGATGTCTATATCATCGGCGGCGGTGTGGGCTTGGCACCAATAAGGTCTCTGTTTTTGACGCTGGTTGAGAGAATCAAGGATTTCGAATCTGTGGTTTGCCGATTCGGAGCAAAAACACCTGATGATTTTATCTACAAGAACACACTTTTCGACTCATGGCAAAAAATTGACGGCGTGGATATTAAACTTACTGTCGATGATGCAAACGGCAGCTGGGCTGGTAATACTGGCGTGGTAACTACTATCTTAGCTCGTGATGATGTGAATATTTCAAATGCCGTGGTGGTGGTTTGTGGTCCGCCGATTATGATGAAATTCACTACTTTGAAATTACTGGAATATGGGTTTCCTACCGAGAAGATTTATCTCTCAATGGAAAAGAATATGAGCTGTGGAGTAGGCAAGTGCGGCCACTGTATGTTAGGCAAGTATTATGTCTGCAAGGAAGGCCCTGTCTTTACCTACGACCAGATAAAAAGCTACCCAAATATTTGGGATTGAAAATCGTCGAATGTGAAGCGAAATACGATATACGAGATACGAAATTATGGGCGCGAAGTTAATAATCGATTTGGCAAAATGCAAACTTCAGGATGAATCTCAAGTGCAATGTTCATACAAGCATCATCCTCAGAACAAAGGTATCGATTCACTGCTGGAGATGATTCGCTTTGCCTTGGTCTGTCGCCGGTGTGAGTTAGCGCCGTGCATTAAGGCCTGTCCCGTAGACGCCTTAGAGAAAGTACCGAGCGAAAAGAACGATTATGGTATCCTTAAGCGGGCAAATATGTTGTGTACCGGCTGCGGCAGTTGTGCAATAGCCTGCCCGTTTGGAACAATATATACCGATTTGATACCTTTCCCGAGCAGTGTTTGTGATGTGTGCAGAGGCAGGTTGGCGCCGGGCGATAAACCATTGTGCGTGAATACCTGCCAGGACGAAAGTATAGATTATAGAGAAGTTGAGGTAAAAGGTGATTTTGTAGAGGTTCTCGAAGATATCGTTGTTGAGGTCTCCGGTGGTGGTTTATGGGAGCCGTTTTTGAGGGATAAGTAAAAGGCAGAGAGATGATTGAAGCATTACAGAATGTATTCTGGGTTCTGATTTTTCCAGGTTTTTTGTTTACTGTTGTTTTGGGCCTTGTTGCCTGCTGGATAGTTCGCAAGGTTAGTGCCCTGGTGCAATGGCGAGTTGGCCCGCCGCTTCTCCAGCCATTCTACGATATCATGAAACTTATGGGCAAAGAAACTCTCATACCGCAGGATGCTCAGCGGACTGTTTTCCTTGCGGCACCGCATGCTGGTCTTGCAGGTGTATTATTGCTTTCAACAATGCTCTGGCGGATAACTATCACCCAGACGGCCTTCGTTGGCGACATCATTGTAGCGATCTATCTTATGGTACTGCCGTCGCTGGCGTTGATTCTCGGCAGCAGCGCTAGTGCCAGTCCCCACGCAACAATTGGCACAAGCAGAGAGATGAAGCTTGTTATGGGCTACGAGCTGCCGCTTGTTTTGGCCTTTATTGTGGTGATTATAAAGACCGGTGGCCAGCTAAATTTAGCTGCAATCGCCGAACATACGCCGGTCCTTAGCATCTCAGGAATGTTAGCTTTTTTGGCTGCATTATTATGTGTTCAGGCAAAGCTTGGATTTGTTCCATTTGATATAGCCGAGTCGGAAACCGAAGTGGCCAGCGGTATAATTATAGAGTATTCCGGGGCTTTGCTTGCGGTTTGGAAGGTTATGCAGGCAATGATGCTTGTGGCTCTGCCGTTGTTTTTGGTGATGGTATTTCTCGGAGGATTTGGAACTACGTTAGGATGGCCATTAGTATGGGGAATCGGCAAATATGTTTTGGTTCTGGTTTTGTTGATTTTGATAAAGAATACAAACCCGCGTGTGCGGATTGACCAGGCGATGAAGTTCTTCTGGGTGTATTGCGGGATTGCTTTGGTTGTCGCTATTATACTTGCATCAATAGGCAGTAATTACGGCATCAACTGGCTGTAAGCTTGTC
>JBGVTO010000220.1:0-3070 GCA_041862635.1 Phycisphaerae bacterium
ACACTGTAGTAGCTACCCTCAAATCCATACTCGTCTCCCAGGTCCTGGTAGATTCGCTGACCAGAGAGCCCCTGTCTTAGCCTATCCTCAATAATCTTGCGGAAGGGTTCACACTGACTCTCTGGGCCTGGTTTTTGGGTGTCCTGATCAACTGACCCGGTGGGCGCGTTGGTGGCTGGTTTTGAGTCAGCTTCCCGGAGATGAACATACCTTGCTACCGTTTCACGGTCGATTCCAAGCTCTCGGGCGATACGCCGGTGAGACCAGCCACGCTGTTTTAGGGTCAATATTGCGTTTACCATAGCCATTTTGAGTTGATTTGCCATAAGAGACCTCCCTGAAATCCTGACATTGTGAATTTCAGAGAGTTTCTATGGCAATCTATCCTTCACTCAAAGTGGCTGGTTTTGAACGCGCCCATAGTGGCTGGGTTTAAGCGCCCCTCGACACTAAAAGTAGAGATCACAGTTGGCGTACCACGAGGAGCATCTGAGCACTAAGTGTGTTGTTCTCCGGGCACTATCATGGAAAAACGTCGTGGACATTATTGTAGAATCTGTGGCAGGCTAAGGCCAAACGAAGCATTCTCCGGCAAGGGTCACCGAACGCATGTTTGTAAGAAGTGTGCCCGCCTGCCCAAAGAAAAGCGGGAAGCAATTGAGTTGGGTGTAACCAGCGTTCCGCTATGCTGCTTTACTCCGTTTTGATCCAATTATGTCTCTGTATGGGTACAACTTACGACAATCAGCCTCTATGCGATATTGTTGGAATGCATCCCAATCGCCGTTCAAAAATACCGAACGTAAGTCCAGCATGGCCTGAGCCCCAGCAGTCCGCCAACGCATACCCGTCAATTCCATCCGATCTTTTACCAAATGGCGGCAAGCACCTTCCACAACACCACTGCCAATCGGATAGCCGTTGGCCAAATACTTATCGTATTTCATTAAACGGCGGTTCCGATCCAGGTAACCGATCGCTTCAGAAAGTTGCTTCCGCCGACTTTTACTGAGTTTGTGTTTCGTGCCCATCTGCTTGAGACCACCAATTACACGACCCACTTTTCCCTCTAAAATACGCTCAAGCCGTTCAGTCACAAAGTCCCTCGCTTCCTGGCTGCCTTCTGGCCAAAAGCAATGGGCTGCATCCCAAAGGCGCTGCAGAACATGATATATGTCGATAATACAAACAATCCCTGTAACGTACTTGGCCAGCATCTTCCACAATGCTCGCTCGCCATCCATAACACAAACTACTTGCTTTTCGCCATCACCATTGCGGGCCTTGAGCTGTTCAGAAAACCAGCAAAAGATCAACTCTTTACCTTTGACTTCTTTGCCATCTATAGTTCGAGTCAATTCCGCACGCAACCGCTTATTTTGCGGAGCTGGACGTTGTTGTTTCTTACGCTTACGCATCACCTCATCGACCACATCTTGGGCCGTCCGGGGAAATGGCTCAGTTGTATAAACCGCTCCCACACAAGCCTGACGCTTCTTATTGGCCTTCTGACCCTTCTTGCGGCGGCCGTGAACCGCTGGAGCGTCTTTTTCGGGATCTCTACGCATAGGAACGCCCTTGCCGTCTGCTGTAAGTACAACAATGGGACCCTCATCCTCCGGTGAAGCTGTTCGCTGGGCATTCCGAAATGACTCCACATCCTCAGCCATGGAACGATTCATCTGTTCCAGACTGCCAACCGATTGGCCAATACCCAAAATACGTTCAATCGTTTCACGTGATTGGTCATACGAATTTTTTACACATAACGACTGGTCCCATTCCTGTAACAGATACGAAAAGTCTCCCTCCGGCAGAGCCAACCTCGCATCCAATGGGACAATCTGGTGTTTTTGTGTCGGGCGGGTGCCGTAAACTGTTCGTGAAATCGTGATTTCACCGAAGACCGAAACATACCGACGAGGATAACATCCATCCAACCGGTTCAACCGCTGGCCTTCATATTCAAACGCTGCCCCAAGATCACCTGTACCCTGCAGATCAATATATCGCTGAAGCGTCAGGCGTCCTATTTTAAGCAATCGTTTCCAGATATCACCTTCCACCTGGTTGATCATCCAGCCTTCTGTAGTCGCTTGCTGAATCATTTCAATCATTTCATCGAACTGTTCTTTTGCCTTGAGAATGGCTCGTTCTTTTGTCATAATCATCTTTCGGCCTCCTTAAAAAAGGTTAAACATTATGGTTATTTGTAAATGTTCTACCTTTGGAGGCCCTTTTTATCAAGGCCAATATTCCATAAGTACAGTATTTATAGGACGTTACAATAGCGCGCTCCGCAAGTTACACCCAATCCATATAGTAAACGTTGCTCAGCGCCGAGGCCCGGGGCCGCTCTGTTCCTTTTTGAATCGCCAGCTGAGCAAGCATTCCTCAGATGCCTATTCGTTGTAGCTTTTAGATCAGTAGCACCAAAACCTCAATCACGTTCGCGATTGACATTTGAAAGCTTGCTAATACCGTAGTTGTTGTGGATAAACGTATCCGCTGTAGGCAATTGCCTGCGGGGGACGACAACGACTGGGTTATCCAGCTCAAATTCAATTACATCATATCCCGATTCGGGATTCAGTTTCTGGGCCGTTAAGATGTCTGCGATAGAACGTATGGTCATGCCGTTGAATTTCTTGACAACAATTTGTCCAAGGTCCATGTAGCCGATGTTGATATTGGCTGGCAGAACGTAACTAAGTACCACGATGTCTCTCCGCTCAGGGGCAGGCTTGAAGGCAAGGTCGCGATAGTAATGATACAAATGCGGAGAGACCCTACCCGCCCAATCCTCGCCTAACCCCATCAAATATTCACGGGTAAGCTTTTGCAGGATGAATCCGCCTGTGACGATATATTCCGGCTGCAGGTCATATTCATGGTATGGCACAAGCATTTCGGAGGCCTTGAAGTTCTTAACATCTGCCTGGACTTCTATTGTCTTGCCATCGCGCCAAAGCTCGAATTGAACCGTCTCGCCGACAGTCTTACTTGTGATCAGATGCTCGAAAGACAGCCATTCATATTTCGGGTGCATGAATCTGCCGTAAGGGTTAAG
>JBGVTO010000221.1:0-8185 GCA_041862635.1 Phycisphaerae bacterium
AGCCCCAGACAAGAACCATAGCCGTGCAAGGTGCTATTCCAAGAATAATACAACCAGCCAGATAGCTTCTCCAAAGGGGAACCTGGAGCATCTTGAGGCCCTCAGCCTCAATAACTGTCCCGGCCCCGTATGCTGCACCAACAGGTAAATCAAGACCGAAAGGCATCTTTACCCGGTCAACGGCCTCCGGGCCGATTAAACCATAGAACACTGTACCAAGAAAAAGCAGCGATATCGCGTACATAGTAAACGGTTTGATTGCCCAATTAACAAACAATGTCAAACCCACCGGCCGAATACTTTTACCCGCTTTAAGCACCTCGGCAAAGTCAATCTTGACCATAATCGGGTACATCATAAAAAATAGGCACACCGCTATCGGAATGGAAACCACCGGGGCCTTGTTGACATAAATTGCTAAACTATCGAGGTAGCTGGCGACTGCCGGCGCCAGCTTGCCTAAAACGATTCCGCCGACAATACAAAGCCCCACCCAGACCGTCAGATACTTTTCAAAGATATTCAGGCCTTTGCCCTGCTTCTGTGATGCGCTGTCATTCGTCATATATTTCTCTCCATCTGTCAGTTATTTCTTAAATGCCGTGATGTCAATACTCACAACATAATCGCTGATTTTTGTTCCTTCCGGCAGAATCTCTTTTGCCTGACTGTACAAAGGGTCGTTGCAATCGACCATCACATCGATATTGTTTGCTTTTTCAGTAACTTCGATATCACTCAGACCTGCCTTTTTTGCCATCGTTATCGTCTCATCAATCAGAACCGCACCGGCTACGCAGCCGACCAGGGCCGAAGCAGATTTTAAGATTTGTTTGGGCAATGGCTTTTTCAAGGCAAGGTCAGAAACGCACGCCTTGCCGCCCGGTCTTAATACCCGGCTAATCTCTCGCCAAACCTGCTGTTTATCCGGTGAAAGATTAATTACACAGTTAGAGATTACCACATCGATACTACCATCCGCTGCGGGAAGATGCTCTATCTCGCCAAGACGAAACTCGACGTTGGAAAGTCCCGTCTTTTCCGTAAATTTCGGAATGCCTGCCCTTGACTTGCTGACCATTTCAGGGGTCATATCGACCCCAATGGCTCTGCCGTCCGGGCCCAGTTTTTTCGCTGCGATAAAGACATCGAACCCGCCGCCACTGCCCAAGTCCAAGACAACCTGGCCGGGCCTTAGATTTGCTAGCGCGGTCGGATTGCCGCAGGAAAGACCCATGTTCGCACCTTCTGGCAAAAGCTCAAGCTCTTCGCTCGAGTAACCTATCCCCTCGGCGAGCTTATTGGGTGACGATGAACCGCAGCAGCCCGAACCGCTCTGTGCTATCTGACTATACCCCTCGCGGACCGTTTCTCTGATTTTCTCATCTGACTTGTACATAACAAAACACCTCTAAGTTTATTTTGATAATTCTTTAAGAAGTTTATCCATTTGGCCAGCAGCGCCTTTTCTGACCATTTGTCCTACTTCAACAGCCTGTCGAATTTCAGCTTCGTCGATTTTCATCTCACGGGCTTTTGCAATATGATACTTTACACAGGGATGACAATTCGCGGAAACCGAAGCTCCAACCGCGATGAGCTCTTTGATATTTGCATCAAGCATTTTACTATTTCCTCTTTCAATTATTTTTGTATGTTCATCGTCATTTTCAATATTTATTCTATGAGCCGTCTGTATTTGTTTCAGGAGCAGGATGTTTTCTTTTCTCAGCCGTTTTCTTAATACGCTCCATCAATGCCTGTATTTTCTCACGCTGAGCTTGTTCCTCATCACTCTTTGGTGCCATTGACGACTGAGTTACTTTCCAGGTAATCTTGCCGCTCAAAGGCGCCTCTGGGTATGCACCTACATCGTAAAGCTCATATTCTCTGAATGAGGTGGGTTTCTCCTGATAACAAGAATAGACGGCCTGCTGTAAAACCTCAGGCGAACCTTCATTGACAAGGTCTATTATGGTAACTTGATTGCGAAAACGCTCCACAAACTCATTAGGAATATTGAAAAGGTACGGGGTGGGCGCCCCGGCTCCGATGATACGCTTTCGCTCATCCAGACCATTATTCACCAGCGCCAGGATCGCATCACCCACCAGATGCCCTGGAGATTCCGGGCCGCATACAACCAGATATCGGATATTCGGATTCGAAACAACATTACAAATAACTTTTTCCAAGCCGATATTCTCTGTTTGAAGCGTCCCGGCCAGCGCCGCTCCGCTTTCAACAGCCAGCCTGACCAATTTCTCGATATCCGGAGGTGTTTCCTCGCGCATCCATCGCAGAATAACGACAACCGCAACCGGCGAATAGTCGTTGCCCCGAAGGTAACAACCTTCTTCCGGCGGATACTCAGATGCCGGTGTGATTTTTTTGATAGAACACATTGACATTATTCTCTGATTGCTAAGAGCCAACTTATTCCGTTACTTTTATAGCGAGCCTACAGCTTTTCTTTAACCTTTGTCGCTTTTGTTTCCGGCAGGATTAACCAACAATGCCAGCTCGGCTACCCTGCGGCCAAGATTGCGGGCCGTTTTAAGACCAAAGGTGTCCGCCTCGATTCCACCTTCACCGCCGCTGACAAGGGTCGCGCCAAAATGGGCCGTGTCTTTGCCTTCGCTGACACATATCATGTCGTGGCACAGCAAAACCGTCCGGACCGCCTGCAAGGTGATTTCCTGACCGCCGTTGCGCATACTCCCGACAGCCAGTGTACCACCAACCCGGTTACGGAAAATCCAGTTATTAAAACGAAACATACCACATCGGTCGAGAAACGCCTTGCATTGAGCGGTCATCATCCCGAAGTAAACCGGCGTGCCAATAATCATCCCGGCAACTTCTTTATCCGCCAAAACCGGAATTAATCCGGCAAAATCATCTTCAATGCTGCATTTGAGCTCTTTTTTGCATTCCATACAGGCGTTGCACGGCCGAATGTCTAAACCTGCCAACTCGATGAGTCTGGTATCAATCTTGTTGCTCACCTCCTTAGCGGCTTCTAGACATATCTCCAGGGCCCTGTAAGTCGTCTTACCTTTACGCGGACTACAGCTTATGCCGATAATCTTTAACTTTCCCAGCCTCTGTCCCATGGCGGGCGATACTCCCGCCGAAATTGCCCCTGCTCCGGCAGCAAGTCCCGTCGTCAGAAATCTTCTGCGATCCATAATTTTGTCTCCTTTACAGTCTTGAACTACCAAATTCGTCGGAATACTGATTTTTATTGTTTTTCCTGTCTATCCCCAAAATACGCCGAAGAACATCCCCACAATCGTGGACATCACAACGACGAGCAGGATAAAGACAATCGTTTTGCTGTTTCCAATAACTTTCCGAATAACAAGAATGTTCGGAAGTGACAGAGCAGGCCCTGCCAGCAGCAACGCCAGCACCGGCCCTTTATGCATCCCCAGCTTCATCAGGGCCTGCGTGATGGGAATCTCCGTCAGAGTAGCGAAATACCAGAACGCACCGATTACGCTGGCGACCAGGTTGCTGCGTAAGCTGTTGTCACCCACCCATTGCGCGACCTGTTTTTCCGGCAGCAGAACGCTCACAAAACCGACGACAAAAACACCGCCAAATAACAGCGGCACCAGAAGCTTGGTAAACTCCCACGTATTGTGCATCCATTCGCTAAGCTCATCCCGCTCGAACCATCGCCAGGCCATCATCGCCACGAGCAGTCCCATCAGGCCCGCCAGATACCATTTTACGTGATGGACGGATATGACCCAGGTCTTCTGCTCCTGCATATCGGCTATTTCGGTTTTCTGTAATTCTATCTTGTCCCCGGTTTTATCATCACCCAGGTCCTCTTCGAGCTGAAAGCGGATGGCATTTTTCGTCTCGTGAATAACAACGGCCTTGAACCGGCGGCCGTCGCTGGTTCTCACAGCAACGTTGCCGGGATTGAACCAGTCACTGAATACGAGAAACAGGACCATGCACGCAAGGAACAGGGCGGTCTTGCCTATATGACGACGAGGTTTTTCAGACTCGGGCATTTGCAAGGCGGCTTCGACCTTTGCCCGCTCGCCTTTACGAAATACCGTTGCCATAAGCAATCCGATAACCACGGAGAATGTCACAGCCCCGATGAACCTGCCCGCTCCGATTGAAAAACCCAGAACACGGGCGCTCAAAAATATGGCAAGGACATTTATCCCCGGCCCGGAATACAAAAAGGCCGTCGCAGGCCCCAGACCGGCTCCAAGATTATATATCCCCGCAAACATCGGCAGCACGCTGCACGAACAAACCGCCAATACGCACCCGGCCACCGACGCCACGGCATAGGCCAAAACCGGATTGGACTGCGGCCCGAGATACCGCATAACGGAGTTCTGCGATAGAAACGTGATAATCGCTCCGGCTATAAACAACGCCGGCACCACGCAGGCCAACGTGTGATTACGCGCATACCACTGAAGCAGCCGGAACGCCTCCTGAATCGCCTCCTGAATCTTGGGATTACCTAACGGCAGAGCGTAAGCAACAACAAAAATTGTAATCAGTGCAGCAAATATCTTCCATTCTTTACTCATGATGGTTCTCTTCTAAACACTCCACAGCAGCTCGCTCGAACTATAACGCCTTAAGCAGCCTTTCGTTGTCCCTTGCCTGCTCTTTCAAAACCCGGCTTACACATGAAAAGAAATCCACGATGCAGGCGCATTTCAGCCTGTAGATGACTTTGAGCCCCTCTTTGCGGTACTCTAACAGGCCGGCGTTTACCATTACCGAAAGGTGCCGTGAAACATTCGACCTTTCCGAGCCGATATGCTCCGCAATGTCACAGACACATTGCTCACCGTCTTTGAGAAAATTCACAATCGCTATTCTCAACGGATGCGCTATCGCCTTTGCGACTTCCGCCTGCTTTTCAAATAATAATTGCTCACTTTTATTTAACATTTTTCAGCTCCTTAGCTAAGTTACTATGTGATTATATATTCACATAGTTATATAAAGTTCAGGCAAAGTCAACAATTTTTTTCAAATAAAATCCCCCAGATACTCCACAGGCCGGTCTAATATTTTTTTCTGAACCTTGCTGCGGGTATGTTTAGCAGCTTGCGGTACTTTGCAACGGTGCGCCTGGCTAATTTTTTGATGCCCAACTCTGCCAGTTTCTTGCGTATCTGCTCGTCATTCAAGGGCTTGCTTTTGTCCTCGGCGTCTATAATCTGCTGTAGTTTACCCCTGATAGCTTCCCAGCTCAAACCTGTGCCGTTGATATCTTCGGTGCCGCCGGAAAAGAATTTGCGCAGCGGCAATATCCCCCAGGGACACTGGATGTATTTGCCGGCGACGGCCCTGGAGACAGTGGCCAGATGCACACCAACATCCTTTGCGATTTTCGACATCGGCAGCGGCCGAAGATACAACTGCCCCTTTTCAAAAAAATCCCTTTGGAACTTGACTACCGCCTTCGTTACCCTCAGCAGGGTATTCTTTCGCTGCTCTATCGCATCTATAATCCATTGGGCGGAGCGCAGATTATTCTGCAAGAAATTTCTTGTTTTTTCACTAACCACTTCATCCTTTGCCATTTTTGCATAATAGTCGTTTACCCTCAATCGCGGCAAATCATAATCAGCCAACTGCACAGAATATTCGTCCGAATTATCCGATGATTCCACTATCACATCGGGGGTAATGGGATGGTTCCGGTCCCGCCCGACCTGCAGGCCGGGTGAGGTGTCAAGCTTACTCAGACGCGCAATTGCCCGGTTGATTGCGTCGATGCCGCAATTCATTTTTTTCGCGATATCCGGCAGACGATTTTCAAGCAGCGCATCCATATGCCCGGCAATCAGACGAGATTCAAAGCTCATATCTTCGCTGCTTTGCGCCATCTGGATAAGCAGACACTCCCTCAGGTCCCTTGCGCCGACACCCGCAGGCTCTAATTTCTGCACAAGCTCCAGCGCTTCTTTCAAATCATCGATGGTGAAATCGCCCCTGTCCTTATTGTGCAGCTGTTCCAATCTTACGGTGAGATACCCCCTGTCGTCGATATAATCTATAATCATATCGCCGGCTTTTTTTACGGCCGGCTCGGCATCCACCATACGCCACTGCTCTGCCAAATGTTCGTGCAGCGACTGAGGAGGAGCAGCGGTATTTTTTATCGCCTCAAGTTTTTTGTCCGGCTCGTCACTGTAGATCCGCGTCCGTAAAGGACCCGCCTCGTTCATATAGTCTCTGAAGCCGTCGCCCAGACTTTCAAGGCGTTCGAAATCTCCAACTTTATTGGTGTCTGTGTTAACGACCAGGTCTTTCTCGTTTATGTCTTCCTGAGGCTGTTGTTCAGCGAAGTCGGTATCTTCGGGATTTCCAGGCTCGACCATTTCCAAAACAGGATTGCTGTTAAGCTCCTGTTCTATTCTTTCCTGAAGGGCAAGGATTGGAAGCTGGAGAATCTCCATCGATTGTATCATATGCGGAGCGAGCTTCATCCTCTGCTCCATCCGCATCTGTCCTCTCATCTCCAGTTTCATAGATAAACCTGAAAAATTCTTAATTCCGACCCGTTAGTCCTATCTTTACTATTATATCATAAACGCACAGGAGAATTTCGTCAATATTTGAGGAGTAATTGAGAAACTTTAAAAACAGAGGGGAAAATTACTCTAATTCCCGTCTGCCGATGATGGCATCGGTAAGCATTTTGCCGCTCGCATATTCGATGGTACTGCCGGTGGGCAGTCCTCTTGCCAGGCGGGTAATCTTCACGCCGGTGGCTCTAAGCAGCGAGCTTATATAAAGTGCGGTGCCGTCGCCAGCCATATTAGGATTGGTCGCCATTATCACCTCTTTTACATCACCTTCCCGTACCCTTTTTAGGAGCTGCTCGATAGTCAAATCGCCCGGCTCGATTCCTTCAAGCGGTGCGATATGACCACCAAGGACATGATAGACCCACTTACAGGCTCCGGTTTTCTCAAGATTTACGATATCCTTTGACTGCTCGACAATGCAAATCAGACTCTTATCTCGTCGTTGGTCGGAACAGATTTGGCAGATCGGTTGCTCCGAGAGATTGTAGCAGATTTGGCAGTGTTTAATCTTGTTCTTGACATCCCGGATTGCCTCGGCAAGCGCCATAGCTTCTGCAGGTTTGGCCTTCAATATATAAAAAGCCAGCCGCTCAGCCGTCTTCGGCCCAATCCCGGGAAGCTTCTCAAACTCCTCGATAAGTTTGTTCAAAGTTTCAGTATAAACGCCCATAATTCTTATGCTTATTAGTCTTCTTCTATTCCGGTTATTGTTGCGTCGAGGCCCAGAAGGACTGTCTTCACGGCGGGGTCGTTTATCAGCTCATTTCTTCTTTTGCCGCTTGTCTTCAGCTGCTTTGCAGTCGGCTCGCCTCGTGCCTGCTCGTCGGCAGCGGTTTCAAACTTCAATCTTACAGGCATCGAGAACTGCTCACCCAATAAGGCCTGGATTTGCTCGGCTCGGCCGTTACTTTCGCACATTCTTTTCTGCATTTGAGCCGATGCGCCGAACTCAAGCGTCAACACGCCATCCTCAAATCGAGCCGGCACGGCGGAGCTTAACAGCCCGCCGGTACCCGGCCCGAGTTTGGCGGCAATAACTCCCAGGAGACTTTGCCAGTTGTCCTGTATCGAGTGTATATCAGTCAGTCCGAATATATCAGACGGTTCGCTGATTTGTGATTTGGTCGGCTGGGCTATGGCTTTGATGGGTATGTTACGGCCGAGCGGTCGCTTTTTTTTTATGTTAGGCAATGCACCTGCCCGCAATCGCGAAAGAAGCTCATCAACATTCAGGAAATGTTCGCTCAAGGCGAATCGCAAAAGCGATGCTTCCAAAAGTGCCCTGCCTGTATCGCTGTTTTTAACTGCCCATCGCAGCTTTTCCAGCGTTGCTATGTTGTAGATGAGTGCAGCGACATCGAATTTTTCAGCCAGCTCGCCGGCCCGCTGCCTTTGTTCAGCGGTTAAAACCAAAAGTTCGCTTTCCAGACCTGTGGATTTTACCACCATTAAATCGCGCATATAATCGATGAGCGAATCGACTATCTGAACCTCACCGAGTCCCGTACTGATTAAATCCTCTGTCGCGGCGAGTGTCCCGGCTGCGTCGCTGTCGCCGATTTCGGCAATGAGATTATAAATTTTTTCACTGTTCG
>JBGVTO010000222.1:0-5634 GCA_041862635.1 Phycisphaerae bacterium
TTCAAATGCAAAGGCGGTTCGCGGCAGGCCGGGGAAAAATAGTGACCGAGGGAAGAGACCAGGGCACGGTGGCCTTCAGCGATGCTGATGTAAAATTTTATCTGACGGCTGATTCTATCGAGAGGGCCAGAAGAAGACAGGCTGAGCTGCGGGCCAAAGGCAGTGATGAAAGCCTTGAGCAAATACAAAAGGCCATCGAAGAAAGAGACAAAAGCGACGAGAACAGAACGGTCGGGCCGTTAAGACCGGCTGAAGATGCCATTGTTGTTGACACGACCGATTTGAGTATCGAAGAGGTTGTGGAAAAGCTTTTGGGTTATGTCAAAGAGGGACCCCATTTCGCAAAAAAATAGCGAGGGCCCCCGCAAAGCGGGAACCCAAATGGCAACCCAAAGAAAAATGCTTAAGGAAAAACTAAATGCAGCATGGTTCTGGTACGCGCGCTGGATTTGCAAATTTTTTTGCATTTTGTTTTTTCGGGTGCGTACCTACGGCAGAGACAATGTCCCCGGAAAAGGTGCCTTTGTATTAGTCAGCAACCACCAGAGCTATCTTGACCCGATATTTTGCGTGGGGCCTTTAAAGAGACCTTCGTGCTTTGTTGCGCGTGATTCGCTTTTTACCAATTGGTTTTTCGGCCCGCTGATTTCTTCGGTGAATGCAATACCGATAAAGCAGGGCGAAGCGGACATATCCGCGATGAGGAAGGTCCTCGGCAAACTCAAAAAAGGTGAGGGAGTCTGTCTTTTTCCGGAAGGGACCCGTACGCAGGATGGCAAGATTGCGCCGTTGAAGCCGGGCCTTGGCCTTTTGTGCAGGCGCGGAGGGGCGGTGGTTGTGCCGGTTGTAATTGACGGGGCCTTTGAATGTTGGCCGAGACATAAGATGCTGTTTTCGCCAGGCTCGATTTCGGTCTGCTACGGCAAAGCGATAACGGCTGAGCAGGCAAAGAATATGGGCGATAAGAAACTGGCGGAAGTTTTAACCGACACCCTGCGTCAGATGCAAATAAAAAGCCGAGTAAAGCAGGGCAAAAAACCGTATGACTATTGACTAATTCTTTAATCCCCTTCACCCTGCCTGCCCTCCGTAGCTTTAGCGAAGGGGGGAGCGCATTGAGTTTACCCTGAGTGTAATCGAAGGGAAGGATCATCCCCGCGAAGCCTGTCCCCGTGAAGCATATCCTCGACTCCGATCAGGGAACGGGGGGACAATTCTCCATGCGTGCAAGTTAGTTAGTCACCCACTCCACCTTGTCCACCCAGCCGCAGTCGCTACCAAAGCCGACGCTTCCATCCTTCACATATCGCCATTCCAATGTGTGTGAACCCGAAGTGCTGATCGTGTAGGTCTTGTGTTCCCAATTCACTAAGCCGCTGATCTTTTCCTGTAGCAAGCCGTCGATGTAAAACTCCAGGAAGTCAAAATCTTCCTCAGATGATACCTTCCAGTAGAACTTCACCGTTCCTGTCCCGCTCACAGTCGTCTGCATCCACGAGTCCTGACTGTGCGAGATATCTGGGCTCTGTGCTGCATCCCCATCGTAGCGGGACGTTGTGGTCTGGCTGAACCAATCCGCACTGCCGCCCGTGGTGAAACTCAAAGCCGTCGTGTCCAACGCCTCGGCCAGAGTATTGTCCGGAGGAGTGGGAGGAGTAGGCACCCACTCAGAGATGGTTATGTTGGAACCAGCCGTCCAATTGCTAACCGCATTACTGCTGCCGTATTCGTAAGCTCCTGCTTCCGGGGCCAGAAATGCATATCCATCTGTAATGTCGGGAATAACACACCCATAGTCAATCGCAAGCGAATGAGCCTTTAAGCGAAAATCACCATTCGCGGCATCAATAAACTGGCCAGCATTAGTACTGTACAGGTTATTCCGCAAATCGTTGCCCTTAAAATCATTTTGGCGGGAAAGATTATTGTAGATCTTACAGTTGTAAAAACCCTCACCAGAGGGAGCCGATCCCATGCCATAGTCATTTGCCCAGAGCGTATTGTTATATACCTCGTGGTTGTATGCCGGCAGGTTTACTCCTATGCCCCCTGCACAATTCCAGATGACATTGTGATGTACGATATAGTTGTGGCTTGCGTTGTCCAGATAAATGCCCGGGCCAATTCTTTCGTCGTGACTATCGTGAATCCAGTTGTAAGCTATTACTGTGCCATTGCCATCTGAGTGGAAACAGTAAGTGATTCCACCGTCTTTAGTAAGGAGCATGCCGTCATACATGTGGTTGTGCTCAATCCGTCCGTTTATAATATCAAAGTGACTAATACAAAACCTTCCGGTACGTCGTAACGTGTTGTTTCGGATTATAGTACCGCTCAATTTAGGTCCAGGCTTTTGACTGTCCGGTTTATTATCTCCTACAACAATTGAGGAACTATAATTCGCTATCCAATCGGTTTCCTCGATGATACAGTTTTCCACTATGTTGTTATCTCCTTCCTCGAGGGTTACTCCATCTCCCCAACTGTAGGCAATGTAACAATTCCTTATGATGTTGTTTGAACCTCTCACATGGATCCCTCTCGAGTCAGCAGTGCCATACAAGTTCTCTGAAATAGGATTATAACCTGCGATATAATTCATGTAAGGGACAGGGTATCGGACTGTGCAGTGGTCGATAACGCAGCCCGTAGCATCAGCCATACTAATAGATGCCGCCTTAAAATGAAGCCCATTTAGTTCGATGTTGTGGCGTCCGTCCAGAACAAAGCCCCATCTGCGTTTCCGTGCCTCAACTCTTAAACTGTTTGGATTCACACTATTAGGTGCCCATAGGTATAATCTGTTATTTTCCCAGTGCCATTCTCCCTCAGTGTCGAGTGCATTGAGATGATTGGTGATGTACCCATAGCCTTCACCGGTGCCATCGTTAAAACAGCAATAGAGCTTGCCGTTCTGCCAATACCCTGTGCGTTCGTCGGCGCAGGTGATTTGATTACCTTTGGATGAAGTGATAATTCCTTGAGGATTACACCACATAGCTCCCGTGACGCCGTGGAAGATACCACCGATCCAATCATTATGGGGTAGTGGGTAGTAATGAAACGTGACATTTGCATTATCTCTATAAATTGTAACAGGCACCCAATCATCCATTGAGAGCATGTCATCGTTAGTAAGATTAGGCCAGCGGGCCATTGTCATTCGTTTGCCATCTGCAAATACCTGCGTAAAATCCATTTCAGAATAAGAGAAAGAAAACACAGCCTCATAAATATTTCCACTGTATGCTTGCCAGTTAGACACGATGTCCAAACCAGTGATAAGTACATACTCACCATCATAATTTGTGAACATGACACCGTCTTTAAGAGGCCTAACCGATTCCCTGTAGATACCGCCACGTATGTAGCAAACGTTTCCTTCCAGCAGGACGTTGGCAGCCTTTTGAATGGTGCGGAATGGCTCATTTATGCTTCCACGGTTGTTGTCATTGCCGTCAGTGGCAACATAATACTCTTGGATTACCAAATCTGTGGTCGTAAAGCTCCAGACATCGCCTTTATGAGTGGTAGAGCCGTCGAACTCATCTACCCGCCAGTAATAAGTCTTAGCCAATTGAAGGGGGCCGGGAGTATAGGTTGTATCTGTTTGGACACCCCTATATATGCCCGTCGTATTAGATGTATCAGCATCATTTACATTGGCAAAATTATCCCCGAAGTAAACATGTTGCAATTTTGCACCGAAACCTGCCGTCCAGCAAAGGGGCACATTCGGGTCCACAAATTTGGCGCCATCAGGCGGGTAAGGATCATAGGCGGTCTTGAGAGGAACTGTAAAGCTCCAGACATCGCCTTTATAGGTGTTAGTGGGATCAACCTCATCGATCCGCCAGTAGTAGGTCGTGCCCGGAATAAGACAGGGAAATCGAGCAGAGCCAACAACAAAATACGTTGTGGTCTGGTTCCCCTGGAACGTGCCGCCGGTGCCGTCGTTCACATCGTCGAAATTCTCTCCAAAGTACACATCGTGCGATGCTACGCCATCTCCCGGAAACCAGCTAAGCTTCACCCATGTGTCCTCATGTATAGCACCAACAGATGGCTCAGGTATAAAGGCAAATGGCCATTCTTTTCCTTGCATAACAACCTGAATCTCGTCCTGCGTCAGCGCGCGGTTGTAGATTCGAACCTCGTCTAACATGCCATTAAAAGGCTCGCCCCCGGAACTCATCGTTACATTAGAAGTGTTGCCTAAAATACCACCAGGCCTTTGGCTGGCAATTTCCATACCGTCGATATACAGGCGCTGGTTGAGCCCATCCCAGGTGCCTGCAACATGGTGCCACTGGCCTTCCGTGAGGACATCAGGTACCCACAGGTTTCGGAGGTTGCCGTCCGTCTTGATATAGAATTGCAGTCGTCCATTTGCCATCTTGCGAATCACCGAGACTTCCTGACCCACCGTTACGTATCGCTCGATTTTACCAATTCTGAACGCATCGTGCCACACCCAGGCGCATACCGTGATGGCATTGTCACTGTACCTAAAATTCCCTACGTCTCCATATCCCACACCGTTGAAGTTCACCGCACCTCCGAACACCCCATCTTCCCATGTGGTATTATGCAGCGTTATATCGAAGCCATTGCCTGAAGAATCAATAGCAGTATTTCCTGAACCCACATCAAATTTCCACCAGCCGACAAGACTTGGATCGGCAGCGCTGGACACGCTCGACAGAACTATGCCCAGCACCAAAATAAAAGAAATCAAATACATCAATTTTCTACACATAATAGTCTTCTTTCAAACAAAACAACTGTTGCCAAATAAAAAGATGACAAGCGATATACATAACGGGATTGTTAATTTGCCGCTGAAATGGTGAGGTAGATTATACATTTTTTGTCCTCCTGCCCACATTTTTGTATAGCAGGGCAATCAACGGCTTTTCCCAATATAGCTGATATGTAGTATAACACATGTCCCGACTCGCCGTCAAGCAAAGATTAGGTCAATTGCGAACTCTCAGTATTTTTAATTTCCCTTGATTTTTAATGATAAATATGGTATAATACGCCTATGTTAGCCAGCAGGCTAACGTAAACCGCCAGTAGGCGAAGATGACATTTCAGTTTGCATGTCGTAAGCTGCAGCGCAGCAAGGACTTAGAGCCAGACGGCCCAGCTAAGCTTGCCTGCCCCCTTGTTTAGAGTGCTTTATACTCTAAGGGGGTCAATAACCAATAAAACATGAGCTAATTATCATGAACCATTTAACTAAATTAACCATATTAACTAAATTAACCAATGTTCCATGAACCAATTACCATTAACCATTAAACCAATCATGAGCATCGAGAAATTAACTTTAGCTCACTTTAGGCACTTTAGCTCACTCTTCACTAACTTGCCCTCTACATCTGTCGAGAACCCTCTACAAGTCAGCTCTTTTTATGCAAAACAAACCCAATCTTGTCCGCCGTAGGCGGATTGCAAATGAACGTAAGTATCTTTTCACAAATGGCTTATGAAAATAAATCCAATTGGACACTTGGTCAAAACAAACCCAATTCAAACCCAATCAAACCCAATTTGCCGGATGCCCAAATGAGCGTAAATTCAATATTAAAAAAGGATTATGAAAGAAATGACATTTCCAGTCCAAAA
>JBGVTO010000223.1:0-34983 GCA_041862635.1 Phycisphaerae bacterium
ACAGCAATTGAAAGCAGTTCTGCAGAAGGCAGATTCATTTTTTTTGTTCTGGCAGGGTAGAACAGAGTCTCAAACATTTTTTTTACTCGCCTGAGGGACCACATATTACCTGCTAATAGTAATGCAAGTATCAGCCCTTTTCTCCAAACGATTGATTTGTAAAGTTTATTAAGATTTGTGGTAAATGCTACGAATCCGAGAACTTTCTCGTTTCTCACTGCGACAACGCCGAAGCTCGATTTGCTTTTAACGATGGCTTCATATAGAGAAGTTACAAAATCAATACCCATAGAGCTGATAAAGCCGGTGCTTATACATTGAATATGTAACGCGGCGACCTGCCTGGTATGGGCAACCTGGAGGTCCTTAAACTCCACCTGACTTTGCGTCTCATTCATGTCTTATCACCGAAGAAGTTAGCTCCAGAGCTTGTTTTGCCAACTCATCTCTGTTAAATTTTTCAACAGCAACTCGGCGGGCGTTTTGTCCCATTTGTTTTATCTGCTGCCTGTGTGAATTCAGATACAATACCTTTTCAAGAAACTCATCAAGGTTGCATAAATCGCAGCCGAGGCCGGCTTCATTATCTTCGAGAATCTTTCTTTGCCAGCCGGAATAATTCAAAAGCACTGGTTTGCCTGCGCTCAGAGAGTCGAAAAATTTATTAGCTGAGTTGTGCTCAATGATCGAAAAATCGCCGATTATAACAAGACCCACATCAGCTGCTGCGTAAAATTCGGGCAGCTCTCGTTTTGGTGTGGAGGATAAAATTTCCACGTTTGTCAAACCGAGTTTTTTAATCCTGCTTTCCAGAAACGGCTTTTGCTTTCCATCACCTATCAATACAAACATAATATCGCTCTGTTCTTTAAGTCCTTCGGTAGCGTTGATAACGAAATCCAGCCCGTTGACCTTACCCATTGCGCCTGTGTGGAGGAGAACAAGTTTGTCTCCCCACTCCTTTCTTTGCCGAATAGCCGAGCTGTCAATATCCGGCCTGAATACGTCAGTGTCGCAGCTGTTAGGTATTACCATTATCGGTTTTTCCTCAGTCAACACGGCTCTTATACCATCCGCCTGGCCCGGCGACAAAGCTACTATGGAAGAGCAATTTTTGTAAATGGTTTTTTCGAGCCATAAAAGTATCTTGATAAGAAACCTGTTGGTTATGATACCCAGCTCGATTGGTATTTCAGGCCACTGGTCACGCACTTCAAAAACAAAAGGTATATGTCTGGCCCATTTTATGACCATAGCCGGGATCCCAACTGTCAATGGTGTGCTTGATGCATATGTAACGTCCACACCTTTAGTCCTCAGGCCCGCATAAATGCTCAAAAAGCAAAAGGACAAAAATGATGTTATTCTACGCAGGTGTGATTGCTTGTTGCTGTATTTGGTCCCAACAACAACTACGTTTATTCCTTCTATGGTCTGTTTTTGGTAAAGTGCCTTGTCCACTTGCAAACCGCCGATATCATAATGGCCGGCTATCAAGGTTACCTTGTGTCCGGCTTTTACCCATCGGCGGGCAAATTCATATGAACGTGTGCCGGTACTGCCCGCAGGCGTGGCAAAATGTTGATGAATATAGAGAATATGCATCAGGCTCTGATTAGCTCTCTCAGCTTTGCTGCATTTTTTGAAATACAAAAATCCTTGAGGACACGTTCACGGCCGGCTTTTCCAAACTGTTCGATTTTGTCCATATCAGCAAGAAGCTCTTTTAGGATTTGTGCAAGTGAATCAGTATCTTTCTCCGGGGCCAGGCGGCCTGTTATGCCATCTTCGACCAGCTCCGGAATACCCGATATAGCGGTTGACACTATCGGCACCTCACATGCCATTGCCTCAATCATCGCAACGGGAATACCGTCCATATCACCTCTAGAGGTCTTAACGCACGGCATAAGAAATATACAAGCCCGACTATAAAGCTCTGTCAGCTGGTCATTTGGCCTGGCATCGAGTAACTTGACGTTATCAGCTAAATGCAGCCGTTCAATTAATTTCTCAAGAGCTTGGCGCTGCGGTCCATCTCCAACGATCTCGAACTGGAATTTTACATTATTATCCCGCAGTTTAGCACAAGCCCTTATCGCAACGTCCAGACCCTTTTTCGGGCTAAGTCTGCACACACAAATTATTCTGCCGGGTTCCGGTTTTCGGGAGACAGACCTGAATTTTTCCACGTCTATTCCACAATGCACAACATTACACAAATTGGCAACAGAGTTACCGCAAGTATTGCGAATATATTCGACATTGAATTGAGAGATGGCAGCTATGAATTTACATTTGGCTAATCGCATTTGTAAGCTGCCCGGACTTCTTGTAAATATGTCAAAAGCGTGAACGGTACAGGACACAGGCAGGCCGGTCAGCATTCCTATCATTAAGCCAAGACTAAGAGACCGGCTGGCAAAGTGCACGTGTATGTGTTCTGCTGAGAAACGCCGGCAATGGCCGGCAAAGTAACAGGAAATTGTTAGCTCATAAAGCGCCTTTACGAACTCGGTCGGGCTGTGTATTAGCAAAGTTACCAGCCAGAAGCAAACTTTGGCAAAACGAAGCGGGTGCGTAATGATTTCCCGTAAGGTTACGCCTAATTGTATAAAAACATTAGGGCGAAACACAGCCCGCTTATTCCATCTGACCAAAACTTCAGACAAATTCTCAAGTGGGCTTGGCTTACAACTGACCAACGGCAAAGTCTGCCATCCGGCTTGTTCGTGTGCTTCGAGCTCATTGACCACAAAGGTCATACTAATTTTCAAACTCGAAACAACGTATGCTATTTTCATTATTCTTCTACTAATCAACTCTTATTTTTATTGATGATAGTTGTCTCGGTGAGTGGCAGCCTCAAGCGCAGCTTGGGGATGGCTTGCTGCTGATAGTCGCTTCGTAGCTGCGCATTGTCAGCTCGGTAATATGCTCCCAGCTATACTTGTTTTCGAGTTCAGGGCTATAGCGGGACCGAAACTTATCGAGACTATCCAGCGCATTTATAACAGCTTCAGCCAATGGTTCTACTGCACCGGGCTCGATGGTTAATCCAATTTTATCTGAGACGACCAGCTCTCCCATTGCGCCGACGTTGCTGGCGACCACAGGTTTTTTGTGAGCATAGGCACGAAGTAATACTCCGCTCTGTGATTCAAATTTAAGATAGGGTAATACTACAAGGTCAGACGCTGCAAAGAAATAATCCACATCTTCTTCCGGGATAAATTGGATAAAAGTTTGCACATGCTCTGATAAATCGGATTTTTTAATTATGTCGGAGTATGACTCGAAATTAAATCTGCCGAGAAGGCCGCCGGCAATGACCAGTAGAACCCGGCGATTGCGCGATTTGATAATTTCCAATGCTTTAAGAAGAATATCAAGACCTTTATTTGGACGAATTGCCCCGAAGAAAAGTATTATCTGACGGTCTGACGGCAAATTTAGTTTTTTCCGTGCATCAGTCGGGTCCGGGGGATTTTGCAGGCGCATAATTCCATGGGGAATTACGTCTATACGGTCGGCGCAAATGCCCCAGTGGTCAATTAGTTGTCTTTTGCCGTCCCCGTAATGGACTATCAAACGGTGAGGGATTTGAAGGCTCCGTTTTATAAACGAAGCTCTGCTGACAAAACGTTCGTAATGGGGCTTAACGTCATGAACGGTAAGCACTACAGGAAAATGTCGTACGAGGGGCTTTAAGAAAAACTGGTCCAGCAGTGGAGTGCCAACGCCCTGAAAATGAACTACATCGAAAGGCTCGCGAACAGCAAATCGGTTCCGCCGCAAGCTGTTAATCAGGCTTCGGTAAAATCGGTCAGCGGCCCAGTGCAATTGTGACCACTGTTTTTTCTTGTCTATGAACTCAGACAAACGTCTTTCAACTCTATACGGCCTTGGCAGGTCCGCCCATAATGAGTTGGTTAGTACCGTTACTTCCGCACCGATTCGGCACAAACCACTACATAATTCATCGGTGTACGCGTATAAGCCGCCTGTGCTTGCACCTGCCACCATCAATACGTGCATTGGTAATTTTTCCTTTCCTGCTGTAATTGGGAAGGTACTCCGAGTCACATTCAATACACTGTGGAGTTAAGCATAAGTAAGCCCCGTTAGAAGTCAACGGCTTACTTCTAACAGGGTAAGCTCAGGAGACGCTTCACTTTCCTCAGGAACCTCTTGTTCCTGATAGAAGCTTGTATAAATGTCCTGCCAGTTGGCCATTATAGCTGCGAAGCATATCAACAATGGTGCGGCACGGGGATTTGAAAATATAGGATGGAAGAATCCATCTGCCGCAAGCGCTATCATCAATAGGAAGCTCGTTGCTCCGTAATATCGCATATACGGGATATCGCTCCTGGATAAAGCGAAACTCCGCACAAGAATAGCGAATATCAAGATGAGCACCGTTACCAATCCGAGCAAACCACATCTATCCAGCCATCCTAAATACTCTGAATGGTAGAAACCCACCAGAGGGTCTTTCCCTGCTGGTGCCGGATGCAGCGCTCCGATACCCCTGCCGGTCAATATAAAATAAGGTTCCTGCTTATAACTTGAAAGGATTATTTCGTGTTCCAAAGCCCTCCAGGTGCCTTTCTGAAAGGGACTCGGTATTTCGACTTGGCCTGTTCTTGTCGTGCCGGCTCGAAATCTTTCCAGGAAATCGAAGCCTATTACAGAGGTGGCCCCCACTATGAGCAGGCCGGCTATCCCGTATGCAAGCAAAGTTCTGGCCCTGCCCTTGACGAACAAAAGCGAAGCGATTGCGAGAACACCCATTGCCCCATACATGGACCTTGTTTCACTCAGCACTATGCCGCCTATAGCGACCAGCAGCATAAACACAGATACAGGAATGGAGCCGACTTTACTTACTAATCTGCCTATTGCAATACTTACCAGTGAAAGATAGAGCAAGGGAACAAGAGTATAAGTACCTCTCTCACCTCCTAATTGTGTAGGAGTATCAATTTCAGCAGCCCGCGGCGTGAATGCGCCAAATCTGATTAAAATATGTACGACAAACATTGCCAGGAGCAAAACGACCGAGAATTTCAAAAATCCATTCACGCGAGAATAGTTTGTGAAGTATCTAAGTCCGAATATCATAGCTGCAACAAAGTGTGCCACTCTCGAATAAGTAAATGCGGTCTGAGTGTACATCAGCAGGCCTTGTATCAGGGCAAGTACGGTTACTAATGCTATGACAATGAAGCATTTTCCAATAACGCCGGAACTGTATTGTCGCTCTCGCGGCACAAAAAGTGCTGCCGCTAATGTTAACCACGCCAGGATATCCGCCGGCGCCCATGTGCGGGGCATACCAAGATTACCTGCACTATATATGTAGCCGGCAAGTATGCTGTGGAACGTTACGCATATCAGGAATATGTAAAACACCCACTTCGGCTTCAAGACCACTAATGGCAGACATATTACTATTGCAATCAAACACAATACGGCAATAAACGTTGCCATCAGGTTCCTCTTAAATAATACTTCTAAAATAAATTTACACGCTTGCCGATGAAAGGCGGAAAATGAAGTCTAAACTTAAATATCGGAAATCAAAGGGTGGGATTACAGATTAAAAATCAGCAATTTTATGTATTTTCGATTTTTTACACTTTTTATCCGGCGAGTTTCACTCCGCTTTATTTTCCCACTCGGACCTGCTCAATCATATCTGCAAAATCTTGTTTTACTTGTGTGCACATTTTAGAGCCGACATCCTCTTCTTTCCGGTTGATGAAGTCCAGGTTATTATTGATTTCATCGAAGAGCTCAATCAGCTTTTCTGCACTAATCTGCGCATCGGTAATGCAATATTTTTCAAGCCCGAACGGGGCCATAAAATCCTCGGTCTTTTTATGATATGCAATCGCAAGCAGCGGCGTTGCAGCCACTAACGAAAAGATTTGTGAGTGGGTCTTGTGCCCAACAAACATTTTGCACTGTGCGACGGCGTTGATATGGTCGCTGGTTCCGGGAAAGCCCTCTACAATTTCGCAATTTTCTTTTTGAACAACATTGTTTATCACAGCCTCAATACAGGGGCGGTCTGTGCCTTGCAGCTCCATCGGAAAAAAACGCACCTTATATCCGGCTTCTATAGCATGGTCAATCAACGATGCAAAATAGCGTGCGTGATTTTCATGTTCTTTGAGCTGGTTAGCACGTGTGTGCACGTAAACAGCAACTCCCATTACTTCTGCGCGCTCACTGGGTCTGATTCGTGATTTCACAATGTCGCACAGGCCGAGTACAGACTCGCGTGTCTTCGATACGTGCTCCAGGGAAACCTCCAGCTCTTTTATTTGCTCTGCCGAGGCCTCGTCGCGAATAAATATTCGGCAGGCACCGGAAAGTATTTTTTGCACCATCAATCTGCTCTTCGGTGACTTAAAGCCAAATGGCCCGATAGATTGCGACCAGAGTATCAACGGCTTATCGTAAAGCAAAGCTGCCGCCATATCGAATATTTGTGGCGTAACCGCATCGGGCACAAAAATCGTCGTTACGTGATGGCCACCGGTACTGATTACTATATCAGCATCTTTAACAGCTTTCATGAATTGCCTGTTGACCAGGAACCGAAGATACCACGGACGTTTGTCTGCAATCAGGGCGTTACGCACCAGGGGGAAATTAATTCGTCTCTTGAGTATAACCTTTTGTATTCGATGAATTACTTTGTCCCAAAAGCCGACACCTTTTTTACGGGAAATATCCCATCCCCATGGGATAACTCTCACAGCCGCATCAGGAAAATCCGGCTTGTCTTCCCAATATTCAGGATTACTTGCGGATACTGTAACTTGGTCAGCACCGTTGCGGGCCAGCTCTCTGAGCACGAAAAACAAGACGGCTCTGTCCCCTTTGTTGGTAGAGCATTGATTAATAACAAGGACTTTCATCTTCTTCGATATTCCTTTTTGCCCTCGAACCTTTTTCTCACTACGACAATTAAGTCAGCCGTCTCTTTCGGCAATGAAATAGCTGTGAAACTTGCCATTACAACAACGATGGACAATGTAAGCATCAAAATCCAATGAACGTTTCCTCTCAACAAATGGCTGCTCAGCACCCAAAGTGCTGTAATTGAAACGAGACTTGCCGCCAGTGGTTGATACAGGCTGTCTTTTAAGTACTCATAGGGGCGTATCCCTAATTTGCGCAGACCGTAAAAAGGCAGCCAGATTCCTGTCTTGGCCCACAAAACGACAACCAGCGCTATCGCAGGTGCCATCGGAACGGTAACGAAACCCCGCAAAAGTATCAGTTCCAATAAAACAGCTATCAATGCGGCCGCAATTGAGGCAATAGTCAAGCCTCGCAGATGTCCAATTCCGACTAAGGCCGGCAGCCATATCTCAAAAAGCCCACCCGGAAGAACCGATATGATTAGCACTCGCATCACCCAAACTGTTCCTTTCGGAACTGCACCTTGTAACCAGAGAGCCAGAATTTTTTCCGTGAAGACGAACAATAAAAGAAGTGAGGCACAAGCCAGAACCGAGCTTATACGTGTGCCCTTTTTGATTACCGCTTTTATTGCCTCGATTCGGCCTTTGGCCCAGAGATCGGAGACCGCCGGCAGGAAAACCACCTGTGTCGCCGCCAGGAATCCACGGACAAAGCTCGGAATCCTTGACGCGATATCAAAGACAGCGACGTGTGCTGCAGTACCGGCCCAGCCGACCAGTAATGCCATTGTGCTGAACATAAAAATTGAGCTGCCTGAGCGTGCAAACGAGTGGGACGTATATCGCCACAACTCCAGCAGTGTTTCTTTATTAATCAGACGAACATTTACACTTAGATTAGCAATCGACCTTCGCGCAACAATAAACATCAATAGTGCGGATATTGCCGCCGTAATCCCAAACGCTAACTGTACGGCGATAATACTTTTCCAAAATGCAAGTAACCCAACTGTAAGAACCGCCCGAAGCAGATTAGCTGTAATCACAACGCCGTTATAACGGGTGTAGTACTGACAGCCCTGTAATGTCCCGCTAAAACTCGCCTCAAGCATCTTAAAGGCTAATGTAATACCAACCAGTATGCACGTAATCCTCGCATCGCGTTCAAATTCCGGGGTAATGGCCGAAAATATATCTGAAATCACAAAGGACAACAGTGTCACAACTACAATGGTCAAAATCGCCAGCGCCGTAAGTATAATAAATGATGCCGATACAAAACGGTTCAGTTCTTTTATATCGCTGCGGTAAAAGGCCACAAAACGATTTATCGCTAACACAAATGCCCTCTCAAGAATCATCGGATAGCGCAGTCCTGTAGCCAGCAGTGCCCAGACGCCGTAGCCGGCTGCCTCAAGGTCACGCAATATAATACGAACCAGAAACAATCCAACTACCGCGGCCACCAACATGCTGGCCCAGTTCGAGCCCGCATTAATTATTATCCGTTTTCGCAACGACATCTAATTTATTCTGCTTCAAACACAAAGTACCAGCCGCTTGCCAGCCACCATGGCAAAATATCCGCAAGCCATACGTCTGCTTTGCCGAAGAGAGGACCTCGTCTCGTTTCAAAAATAGCTAATATTGAGTCCGATTTGCCAAAATCTATAAGTCTGAAGGAAGATGCGGAAAGCATCTTAAGAAATCTTTTTTTGGTGTAAAATTGGCGATGGTCTTGCCCGGTCATATAAGGTTTCTTTCCGAACATACTACGCAGGCAATTATTTCTCCGCAGAAGAGTAATTATCGATAACCTTCTTTTGATTTGCCACGGCCCATAGCCGTTCGGAATAGTTATAACCAGCCAGGAGCCTTTATTAACCCGGGCTCTGATTCTTTGTAAAAACTCCCGGGGCCTGGCTACGTGTTCAAGAACCTCGCTCGCAATGACCAAATCATAGCTTTTGCTGTCATCAAAGCTATGGCCGTCCGCTTGCATAACAATAACGTTGTTGAGATTCTCTTTCCGGATACGTTCTGAGATGACGGACACCGCCGATGGGTCAATATCAAGTGCCGTTATGTGAGAACCCAGAGAAGCCAATGGAAAAGTAATCCCTCCGGTACCGCATCCGAACTCCAAAATTTCAAGGTCTTCAATAGGCTTGTTTTTGGACTGAGCATATCGACATATCGCGGAAAATATAAATTTTAGTCTCTTAATATATTGTGGGCTCGTATAACTACTGCTCTTTATGAAAGTTTCAAGTACTGCTTTATCTTGCATTATTAACTTCCAGCAGAATCTGAGTAAGCTTTCTCCGGGCCTGATAAATAGCATCACAATCGCGTGAATTCCTTAACACATAATCAACCGTAGCTTTAAGAGATTTTTGAGCTTGTTTTGCTATCTCCGGGTTTTCAGTACCAATCAGGTCTATGGCTTTTTGTACTTCGAAAAGATATTGATAATCCTCAACTCCCTCTCGCCACTCCTCCCAACGCCTTGACGGAACGATATTCTCGGCAAGTCCCAGTTCAGGGCTGCCTTGGCCTCCATAAACAACGCCGGAGAAACCCCGGGGCCTTAGAGTATCATCCCAGGGAACAGCGCCGGTCTTAAAATTAAGTCCGTAGTAGTAAGTCCAGAACCCGGCTCCGGTCTGGCCTCGCTTAAAAGCACGCCACGGCAGAAGGCGATAATACGAATAAGGATCTTTGGCTTTCATTGGCCTTAAACACTCGTACGTCCATACTTTCTTCCCAAAGCCCTTTATTTGCTCCAGCCATTGGGGATTTCGCTCGCAGTGGCTGTCCTGAAGGCACCATATATCGATAAGCTCTCGAAATCGCGCAAATTCTTTAGGGCCTTTACCAAAGGAGTTGGCGTAGATTCTCACTTTCGGGTCTGTGGCTTTGATCAGTTTAGCCAGTTTATAAAAATCATCGCACAGGCTCTCATCAAATGGATACAATGCAAATTTGTCGTAACCGACGCCGGCGTCTTTGAGATGCTTTACAAGATTTTTCAGCCATTGTGAAAAAACAGCCTTCCACTCCGGGCTCATCCATTTGACGTTCCCGAATCGGCCGTGGTCTTTCTTACTGCTATTGAAATCCAGGCAAAGCAGGTATGTCCCGGCGTAATTATGATACTGAAGAGCTTTATCTAAATTTGCGAAATTCGGTTTTCTGACCACGCCGGGCCGGTCCGATGAAAATCGCAAAAAGGGCAGGTCCTGCGGGGGAACTGTATAAACGTTAATATGATGATTATGAAGGTCCTCAGCCATCTCGGCCGCAGAGGCAACTTTATAATACGCCCAGTTGCATGTATTAAGGGCAAAGTTCTTAGGAAATTTGTGCTGTTGAACCTCTATGGTAACTGAAATGGTTTCTATCGGCAGATTTTTCCCATTTGCAGTTTTTGCCAAAATGCCGACTCGGCCCTTATAGATGCCGGCCGTCAACGTCGGATTAAATATCGTCAACCATATTTGTGTCAGCTCGCCCGGCTGCAAATTAAAGGGATGCTCCGCCTGCAAAACAAGGGCATCGGCTATCGAGCCAACCGTACTGCCTTTAACGTACATCGCTCTTCTAACCGTGAACGTTTTGTTACTGTCGATTTTCTCGCCGGCAGGGCTTAGCAATGGCGAAATAGAAACGGCCATCGTCATCGCCTCATCAGAGCAATTTACAATGTTAAATGCAGCCGACTCGTATTCATTCTTCCACATTTGAACGCTTATGTCCTTGGCGCTTTCGCCAAGGGACATCTCTTTTTCAAATACCATCTCCATCGGATTTGCCGGCAGGCACACAAATTGCTTTCCATACACCACCTTATATATTCCGGCTCGGATTTTGCCTACCTGCTCCTTTATGGCAAGCAGTTTTGTAGGTGTATCTGCTTTTTGGGCATCTCTTTCAAGTTCAGAAAGCATTTTCTCACTGAATTGGCCGGATAGCTTCGACCGGTTCTCTTTGATACTTTTCAGGGCCGCGGCGGCGTTTTCGCGCAACTGCAGGTAACCGTAAATTCTTTTTAATAGTTCTTCAGAACTCGTGAACACTTCAAGGTCATTCCGAAGTTTGATGTTTCTGACAGCCGAAAGCGAATCGCCGAATACCTCTACTTCGTCAAGGAATACATAACGCCATTTTGGCCTTATTACCAGCTTGACGCATCGTCCCGAGGCGTTTATATCTTCAACGCTCATCGTCCGGGGGACTCCTCGATAACCGCGTGCTCGGACGTTTTCCAAATCTTTACTGCTCACCAGTCCGGCAAATCGAAACTTTCGATTGTCATCGCTTAATAACACAGCGACGAATTCAGGAAACTCTACGTCCGCGAAGCCTCCCCCAATGGTGTGGATACGGACTTCATAAATAGCGGATTTCTTACCGAGGTCTATCACAATTTCCACGGCCGGTTCGGATTTCTGCCAGCCTACGGTGCTTTTGTCCGTCCATTGACTGCCGGAAGTCCTGCCATCTGTAAGTTGAGTTATATCGGCCCCGTCAGTGCATAAGTAATAATTCGGCTGTGGTGACAGTGTATAACTCTTATGCAGTGCCAGGTTTTGCCCCGCACCGACCGCCTTGCAGTTACACACTAATAAAAATAGTATAAAGAATCTCTTTAACATTATTGTTCTTCGTGTACTATCTGCACCGATTGTATTTCTCCGAGTGAGTTGATTAAGCTGTGTGTCTGAAAAATTGTATTCTTATTTTGGCTATAGTATTCTGTAACTCACCTGTTAGAAGCGTGCGTTTCCGCATTTAATTTGAGGGGATGGCTCGGAACCAGCTATGTCGTTCGATGCTTTCGATACCAATCTATTGTTGCCTTAAGGCCTTCATTAAAGGTGGTTTTGGCTTCAAAGCCGAAGTATTGTTTAGCTTTTGAAACATCCAGCCGCCGCCTCGGCTGACCATCCGGCTTGGAGCTGTCCCAGCGAATTTCACCGCTAAAGCCCGTAAGCTCAACAATCTTTTCAGCAAGCTCTTTTATCGTTATTTCAAATCCGGCACCGATATTGACCGGCTCAGGGCCGTTGTAATGTTCCGTCGCCAAAAGAATTCCCTCAGCAGCATCGGCTACATAAATAAACTCACGTGAAGCACTCCCTGTCCCCCAACAGTCTATATAGTCCGCGCCAATATCAATTGCATCAACGCATTTCTTTATCAACGCAGGTATCACGTGACTGCTGGCGGGATTAAAGTTGTCGCCGGGCCCGTAAAGATTTACCGGCAGCAGAAATATTGAATTGAAGTTATATTCAGCCCGGTAAGACTGCGATTGAACAAGCAGCATTTTCTTGGCCAGCCCGTAGGGTGCATTAGTCTCCTCCGGATAGCCGTTCCAAAGGTCATCTTCCTTAAACGGCACCGGCGTGAATTTCGGATATGCACAAACTGTACCAATCGCGACAAACTTCTCAATGTTTCGTAGTCTGCCCTGCTCGATGAGCTGAACGCCCATCATTAAATTCTTATAGAAAAACTCGCCCGGATGTTCGCGATTGGCACCAATTCCACCCACGACCGCAGCCAGGTGAATAACAATATCCGGCTTCATATCGTTGTACATCCGAGTTATGTCATTTATGTTGACAAGGTCATAGTCTTCAATCTTCGGTACAAGGATGCTCTTACAGCCCCGCTTTTGCAGCTTTTCGGTAATATACCCCCCTAAGAACCCGGCCCCGCCGGTAACAACAACTCGTCTGTTCTCAAAAAAAGTGCTCATTGTTTTGTTTTCTGGTGGTTTTTAATAATTTCCTCGTGCTCGGCGATTTTCATATCGGCATTGGTCATCATTCTCGCAAGCTCCTTAAAGGTTACTTTCGGCTCCCATTTGAGAACCTTTTTTGCCTTGCTTGCATCGCCCTGTAGGTAGTCAACTTCACTTGGCCTTAGATATCGTGGGTCGATTTCTACGTACTTTTGCCAATCCAGGTCAAGGTAGCTAAAGACCTCGTCCACAAATTCCCTGACCGAATGGCTTTCGCCTGTTGCCACAACATAGTCGTCCGGCTTGTCCTGCTGGAGCATAAGCCAGTTTGCTTCGACATAATCGCCGGCGAAACCCCAGTCTCGTTCTGCCTCCAGATTGCCCAAATAGAGTTTGTCCTGCAGGCCCAATTTAATTCTTGTCGCCGCTCGTGTAATTTTTCGCGTAACAAATGTCTCGCCTCGCCTCGGCGATTCGTGATTAAACAAAATCCCGTTACATGCAAATAAACCGTAAGCTTCTCGATAATTCACCGTCTGCCAAAAGCTGTAAACCTTTGCACAACCATACGGACTTCGCGGATAAAACGGCGTCTTTTCTGTTTGCGGTGTTTCGACGACCTTGCCGTACATCTCGCTGCTGGAGGCCTGATAAAACTTAGCCGGCTTATCGCTGGAACGGATTGCCTCCAATAGCCGAAGTGTTCCAAGAGCATCCACATCAGCCGTGTAGATAGGCATATCAAAACTTACCCGGACATGGCTTTGTGCGCCTAAGTTATAGACCTCGTCCGGCTGAATCTCGTTAATAATTGTTGAGAGGTTATTACCATCGGTCAAATCCCCATAAACCAGCCTGAGTCGTGGATGTTCGTGCGGGTCTTTATACAAATGGTCAATTCTGCCCGTATGAAACGACGAGCTTCGCCGCATGATACCCCAGATATGATAACCTTTTTCCAGCAGCAGCTCGGCAAGATATGAACCATCCTGCCCGGTAATACCGGTAATCAATGCTTTTTTCATAATGTTCAGTCCTTTTTACGCTTTTCGTTATCAATAATGAGCTGCAACGTTTCGGTCAGGCTTGTCTTCGGTTCCCAGCCGATCGTTTTTTTGATTCGCTCCAGGCTTGGCACCCGCCGCATCATATCCTCAATAGGCCTTCCGTAAGCAGCTTCATAGGGCACAAATTGCTTTTTGCTCTTACTGCCTGTCATTTTGATAATTCTATCAGCTAGGTCTTCAATGGCAATCTCTTCGCTCGAACCGATATTATATACTTTACCTGCTGCCTGCTCGCGCTTCATCAGGCTGATAATCGCCTCTACGAGGTCGGCCACATAACAAAAACATCGCGTTTGCTTGCCCGTCCCGTATATCAGGATCGGCTCATTCCTCAACGCCCTTTGAACGAACCGCGGCACTACCATGCCGTACTGACCTGTTTGCCTCGGCCCGATTGTATTAAAGAACCTGCCGATTACCACGCCCAATCCATACTGTTGATAGAAAGCCAGGCCCAGAAATTCGTCTATCGCCTTACTGCAGGCATACGACCACCGCGATAGACACGTGCTGCCGAGCACAATATCATCGTCTTCACGAAAGGGAACTGCCTCACTTTTGCCGTATACTTCGCTGCTTGAAGCGATGAGGATTTTTTTGCCGAATTTGTTTGCTACATCCAGCACTATTTCAGTGCCGCCGATATTGGTTTCTATCGTGTGCACCGGGTCCTCTGCTATCAGCCTGACACCGACAGCCGCAGCCAGATGAAAGACCGCTTCGCTCTGCTCAATCAGAGGCTCTATCAGTTTAGCGTTACGGATGTCACCTTCAACAAACTCAAAGCTGGAATGCTCTTTGAAACTTTCGATATTTTTCAAACTGCCGGTGCTGAGGTTGTCGATAACGAGCACCTTATTGCCATCTTTGAGCAGCCGCTCCGCCAGATGAGAGCCGATAAAACCTGCACCGCCTGTAACTAATAATCTCATATCAAACTCACGTAAAAGCTTACTGCTGCTGAAAGAATAATAGTCAATAATCAATAGTCAATAATCAATTTTTCACAGACTCTGTCCCCGTCGGCTGCGCTTACAAACAAATACAGCCTCACTGTCATAGCTGTTTGTTCTGTGGAAACCTTTTTCTTACGGTCATAGCCGCACCAATTGTATTGATGCTCACCTCTGGTTGGGGCCGGTTGACCGACAGTCTTCTTACACCATAAGTATCGGCAAATAAAGAACATAGCTTTAGGTTATCGGGTTATCAGATTATCAGGTTATCGGACTATCGGGTTACCAGGTTATTAGAATATAAGGTTAGCTTTGTCTTTTCCTGATATCCTCTCAGGCGTACCACCCTGCAATTTCTGTCCTTTGTTATCTGTCCTCTGTCTTATGAAGAACTGAATTAGTTTGAACGCCGCCGCCCAAAAAAGCACCAACAAAGCAAGCCAGAAACACAATAGCGGATAAAACAGCCTCCCCGAAGTATAGGCGGTTCGCGAATCGCCCATACTCTTTGCCTTAAAGGGGAAGAAGTTTACACAATAGGCGGTTTGTACCTCACGCTTGGTCCGATTGAACTTCAGCAGCGTCGGCTCTTCGTTCATTACCTTCACAGAGCTAAAGCTGCGGTTACCAGTTATGTGTCCGATAATATTTTCAAATCGCTTCCGCAAATGAGAATGCGACCAATCCCAAACGTAATTATCAGCAATTACGTGATGATTAGGATTTTGGATGAATTCAAGATTGAAATTGTATGCTACTGAGGCCAACTGTATGACGCAGCTTATTGATATCAGCGATACGATTAAAATTTTTGCCGTAGTTTTCACCCCTCTGCCGAACAAAACCACCATCGGCAGAATTAAGAACGGCAGCACCGGCACTTGATATCTGATTGACCAGGCATAATCGCCGGCCCAGGCTGTGAAAAAGCTGTGGAAGACAAGATTGCATATAATCGCGGCTGTAATGGCCAGGGCCACTACCTTATGACGCCGGTAAAAACCATAGATACAGAATGGAAAGAGTAAAAGAACCGGATTGTAGAGGAATATGCTCTTTCCCGGACTAAACAGCATCGCTGCCACAGTTGGCAAGGGTGAGCTTTCAAACAGCCCGTGGCCGCCAAGCGACGTGGTTGTAGATAATCCATAACCGCTTTCAAAAACACTGCCAAACCGGACATAGTTATACCAACCCAGAAGCACAAGGAAACTACCGGTTCCACAAACACCCGCTGCCAGCCATTTGCTTATCTTTCTGGCCCGCAATGTTTTTTCTGACGTGAACACTTCACTGCCGAGGGCTACCAGGTATATGGGCAGGACCGCGGACACTGATGACGGCCGGAACAAAAGACAAACTCCCAGCACCACGCAAAATAACCATACGTAAACGAAACGCTGTTGTTGATAATACTTAACCATTAACCATATTGCCAAAACCAACAGCAGAGACATCTGTGTCTGTTCCTGTGTATTTACCGAGTAATGAAAATGCATCGTAGCAAAACCAAGTGCGGCCGCAGCGATAAGCGATGTCCTCACGCTGTAACCAAGTGAAAGCGTCAGGCGATAGAGAATCCAGACCGCTGCTGCCCCCATGCCGCCAAAGAGAATTACCGAGGCCAGAAACTGAGCTAACAAATCAGATACTTCGGAACTGAGCGGTGTGACCTTCTCCAGGATTAAACCAAGCCCGGCGAAAGGCAGCAGACAGAGCGACTGCCCAAGGCCGGATACTGCATAGCGCTTCCCGTCCACACCAATTGCACAATTGCGTGTCTGGAAGTCTTCTTCCAGCGAAAAACTTCCGCTGCGAAGAATTTGCCTGGAAACCGACCAGCGTATCTCCGTGTCACCGGGCAGGTTACCGGGACTTGCCAGACTGTATAAAAAAAATAATGCTGTAAACAGCAACATCCCGCCGGTTAGTTTATGTTTGGTTGTCCGAATCACCTTTTATTCAGAATCAAACGTTGTTGGAATTGAATTAGTCCGAAACTCAGTTTCACTTTGTCTCGGAGTTACGTTATTCGCTATTGCATGGGCCGCAGTACGAGCTGTATGTCTTTTCGGTTTCCCAAACGGTAACACAATGCAGAGCCGCCTGGCCGAATTTGCCCACGAGTTTATTCCATGCGAAAGATGCAATATTTTCAACGGTGGGATTGGTTCTGCTGAACTGGCTAACGTCGGCATTCAAATTCTTATGGTCAACGAGTTTTATCAGCTCATCGTCAACTACTCTTTCAAAATCGCTGATATGGAAACCATTTTTACGGGCCGGCATTTTTATCGTAACCTCAACGATATAGTTGTGGCCGTGACCGGTGGGATTTGCGCATTTTCCGAAAACCTCAAAATTCTGCTTCTCGGAGAAATCGTCGTTCCAGAGCTTGTGCATTGCTGCAAATTCGAATTTCTCACTAAAATAAACCATCTCCAAATCTTTCGACTCTATAGCTACCTTCCTGAAAGGATTCAGCTTCAGGCTCAATTTGCTCAACTGAGCCGGCCCAAACTTGTCGGCCAACCTGCTCCAGGCTGATTTTAGAAGTTCAGCTACTGCAAAGAAACCAATGTGTTCGGCCCGACGAAAATCCTTTCTTATTCGCTCGGCAAAAACCGGCACTACGAATTCGCGTACCTTCTTGTCAATATCAGCTACATTAACAACAAATCCCGTCGCAGGTTCAACCTCACCAATCACTTCGACAGATAATTCTAAGAATATTGACAGTCCCTCACCGGCCGGCATAGACACAAATGAATTGAATCCTTCATTTTCTTCCGACAGGAAAGGATTAATCGAAAACCGCACCTGCCTGGCCAGCTTATGCATTAACAAAATCCCTTTTACTTGTTGCCGTTATGCATCAGGCTCAAGACTTCATTTCGGCTTTTCGGGTCTCTCCTGAATATCCCGCGAAGTGCCGATGTTACCATTACCGAGCCGGGCTTCTTTATGCCCCTGATGGTCATACAGCTATGTGAAGATTCCAGTACAACTGCGACGCCCTGCGGCTTTAAGCTGTTCATTATAAAATCAGCTATCTGATACGTAAGTCTTTCCTGTGTCTGTAGTCGGCGGGCAAAACTATCCACAACGCGAGCTAATTTGCTGACACCAAGCACCGTCCCTGAAGGTAAATAGGCGATATGAGCTGAACCGATAAACGGCATTAGATGATGCTCGCAGATACTGTAAAATGGTACGTCACGCAGCAGAACGATTTCGTCGTAGTTTTCTCTAAAGATGCTAAGATGTTTTTTAGGGTCCTCGTGCATCCCGCCTAAAAGTTCAGCGTACATCCTTGCCACCCGTTCCGGTGTTTTCTTTAAGCCTTCGCGCTCAGTGTCTTCACCAACCGCTAAAAGTATTTCCGTAATCGCTTTTCTGATTCTCTTGGTATCTATGGTCTTGCTTTTTTTGGCCATTTCTTTGACTCACAACTATAAGTATTTTCCGACTGTCATCTAATTTGCGTCTTTAACTCTGCTCGCTTAAGGTCGGTTTTTTTTGACGTTAAATTCATAAGATAAGTAGTAAGCAGCCGCACGCCAAATCCGGTTGAGCCTTCCGCTGAAAATTCCGTAGGTTTGCTGAATATGTCCATACCGGCAATATCCAGATGCGCCCATTTTGCATCACCGACAAATTGCCTCAAAAAGGCTGCTGCCGTGCAGGCCCCACCCCATTTGCTGCCGATGTTCTTCAGGTCGGCTATCTTGCTCTTCATCTCTTTTGCGTACTCTTCGCTGCTCGGCATTGGCCAGACCTTTTCGCCGCTGTCCTCTGAGGCTCTCTGCAGTTGCTTTATCAGTTTATCATCGTTGCCCATCAGGCCGGCCATATATTTGCCGAGAGCGACCATACAGGCGCCCGTCAATGTCGCTATGTCAATGATAATATCGCATTTTTGTTTGACGGCATAGCTAAGACCATCGCACAATATCATCCTGCCTTCGGCGTCGGTATTTTGCACCTCAACGGTTTTGCCGCTGAAGGTTGTAATAATGTCACCGGGTCGATAGCTCGTTCCGCTCGGCAAGTTTTCCGCCGATGGAATTATCCCATAGACATTGACCGGCAGTTGCAGCTCTGCCAGAGCCTTCATTGTTGCCAATACCGCAATGCCGCCGCTTTTGTCTAACTTCATATGTTCCATATTGGCAGCCGGCTTAATGCTTATCCCGCCGGAATCGAAAGTTATCGCTTTGCCGACCAGACCAACCGTCGGCTGACGACTTGTGGTTTTGCCGGTGGGTTTATATTTCAAAATTATAAATCTTGGCTTGTTTTGCGAGCCTGAGCCGACTGCGAGCACACCGCCCATACCCTTCGCTGCCAGTTGCTTTTCGTCAAAAACTGTACAGCTCAATCTCTTCGAGTCACGAGCCATTTCTTTTGCGGCAGCTGCCAACGTAGCTGGATTGATTACATTGGCCGGCCGATTTGATAATGTCCGGGCATAGCTTTGTGCTTTGCCGATGGCAATCCCGCTCGAAAGACCTTTGTTTAATTTTTTCATTTTCGCTGAGTCTGAATCAATCAGCTCAACTTTAAGCGAATCTGCCCGTCCGTTTTCGCTTTCAGTAACGAACTCATCATATTGGTAGCTTCCGAAATATGCCCCTTCCGCCATAGCTCTGCCCATTGCGGACAAATCGAACCGTCCGCCGAATGCTTTGTGCAGCGCCAGGCTGATAGTTTCTATTTTCATTTCCACTGATTTTTTTGCCGCGTTGGATGCCGCTCTGCGGAGGGTATCCAGCGTTGCTTTTTTCTTCTCACCAAGGCCGACCAGCAGGACTCTTTTGGCTCCAATGCTGTCGTTTCCATAAACGATTTCATTAGCTCCCTCTTTTGCCTTGAAATCGCCTAATTTAACCAGCCGCTCGATTGCACCGTCTAACTTACCGTTGAGCTGCGCATTTAATTTATCCAGTCCTTTAGCATCTGAAAACAGTCCCACTGCAAGCATCTCTGTTTTGCACTTGCTGAAATCAACCGTCCGTGTTTTGAGTTCTACGTTAATAATGTTTTTCATTTTTCCTTTTTACCCTTAAAACTTGATTTGACATCAACAGTTATAGTCTTGCTGTTGTCTGCTGTATCCTCTTCTCCTGCAACTGGATTTATCTCTACCTTAAGGATGTGCTTGCCTTTAGAAGCCGCGCTGGTATCCCAATTTAAGGTCACATCAGTTGAGCATTTGGAGGGTCCGCCATAATATAAATAGGCTCTACCATCGTAGCCTCCCCCCGGATATGCTACAGCTCCAGCAATCAGGTCAGAGTAATTATCATTATTGACATCACCGCAAGTAAAATTCAGGGAAAAATAATCACCGGTGCTCTCTCCGGTAAAGGTGTGATCGACTGTTTCATTCATCTGGGCTCTTGTGTCACCATAATAGAGAAAGACATAGCCAGGACCAGACGCGTCAGCTCCTATAAGAACATCGTCATAATCATCGCCATTTATGTTGCTGCAGACAATACAGAAGCCAAAATCGGCACCTGACCCTACCTCTCCATTAAAGGTCTTATCAGCAGATACAGTAAACTGGCTCTGTGTATCACCATAATAGAGGTAGGCTCGGCCTTGACGGTCGTTATACTTCTGGGCACCTATTAAGAGATCATCATAACCGTCATTATCAATATTACCGAAACTAACATCTTGACCAAAGTAGAGCTTCTCGCTGGCCTCTGCCTCAAAGATTAAGTCAGCATTGGCAGTCATACTTCCCCGCGCTTTACCCCAGTAGAGATAGGCCCGACCATAATTTCTGCCTGCTGGATAGCCTCGTGCTCCTATAACAATATCATCATAATTATCGTTATCTATATTACCGATGCCAGTAGAATAGCTAAACTCATCATCCTGATTTTCTCCTTCGAAGATCAAGTCAACGCCAGTATCCATAGAGGTCTTTGTGTTACCCCAATAGAGGTAGGCCCGGCCTCGGGTGCCGTCATATGCGACCCCACTTATAAGTATGTCTTGGTAATTATCATTATCTACATCACCGCAACTAATTCGCATACCGCTACCAAGCTCAGGAGTCCCGCCTGTCTCTACATCAAAGATTAAGTCAACATCTACATCCATGTCTGCCCGTTTATCACCCCAATAGAGGTAGACCCGGCCTTGACCGTTATTATAGTTTCGGGATCCAATAAGGACATCCCCATAATTATCGTTATCGATATCGCTGCAAGTAACAGTACTGCAAAAACTCTCTCCAACCGCCGCTACCTCAAAGATCAAATCATAGTCTGCATCCATATTTGGTCCGCCCCAATAGAGGTAGGCCCGGTCTTCGCCGCTATCTGTGCTACCTCCTATAATTACATCATTATAATTGTCATTATCAATATCACAGCAATCAAGGCGGCCTCCAAAATAGAGGCTTTTTGAGACTTCTTCATCAAAGGTAAGGTCACTGATATCATCCATCACTGAAGCCTGGAAAGCTAAGGATACTAATTGAGTGTCTATTTCTTTGCCATCAGTAACATCAGTTAATGTGATATTAAAGGATTCATCGTGATTTCCTTGATTTTTTACAGTAACCATAACATGGACAGTATCCCCTTGAACACAACTTGAAGGTACTGAAATATTAGTAACTGCTACATCGTGACTTGGCTTTGGCTTAGAGTTACGGGCGCCATAGGCATCAGCCGTAATAACAAAGGCTGATAGAATAACGACCGACCCTATCAGACCTATCCGTCTCATTTTTTCTCCTTTTTGTCTGTCTCTGAGCTACTTGTTTTTTGCCCGATGCCGTAGATAGCTTTCGATAAATCCGTTGAGTTCTCCATCCAGCACCGCCTCCACATTGCCTGTCTGGAAGCTGGTTCGATGGTCCTTGACCATTTGATAAGGCTGCATAACGTAGCTTCTTATCTGACGACCCCAGGCGATTTCCCCTTTGTCGCTGTATAGTTTTGCAAGCTCGGCATCGCGTTTTTGCTGCTCGAGCATATACAGTTTAGCCTTGAGCACCTTCATCGCCTGAGCTCTGTTCTTGTGCTGGCTTCTTTCGTTTTGGCACTGCACTACGATACCGGTCGGCTCGTGTGTAATCCGTACCGCCGAGCTGGTTTTGTTTACATGCTGACCCCCGGCGCCGCGGGCGCGATAGAAATCAATTCGCAGGTCCTCTTCATTTACTTCGACATCAATATCTTCCTCAAATTCCGGGACGCAGTCCACCGCCGCAAAGCTCGTATGCCGCCGTTTGTTTGCATCAAATGGGCTGATTCTAACGAGTCGATGCACGCCGGTTTCGCAAGAGAGCTTGCCGAATGCAAAAGGGCCGCTGACTCGCAGTGTTATTGACCGAATTCCCGCCTCTTCTCCCGGCGTGATATCGAGCTCCTGGAATTTGTATTTGTTTGCCTCGAAGTACCGCGTGTACATTCTAAGCAGCATATTCGCCCAATCGCAGCTTTCTGTTCCTCCTGCCCCGGCGTGAATACTAAAGAAGCAGTTCTTCATATCTTCGGGTCTGGATAAAAGGCCGGCCAGTTCGATCTGTTCGCATCTTTTGACAAGTGCACCCACGTCATCGGCCAACTGTACCAGCTCGTCCTGGTCCGATTCAGCCGTTGCTAATTCAAACAGCTCTTTAAGGTCTTTAACCTCGCGCTCAATTTCTTCTACCGGCTCAATGACCGTTTTAAGCGCGCTCAATTGAGAAACTACGGACTGGGCTGTATCAGGATTATCCCAGAATCCCTCTTTGGACATCCGGTCTTCCAGCTTTTCCAGTTGAGATTTCTTGTTGGACAAGTCAAAGCCAGTCCCGGATTTTCTCAACCCGGGCCGATAGCTCTGATATCGCTGATTTTAATTCTGTTGCTTCCATAACATTGATTACTAACCTTTGACTATCTGCTCGTACGGGCGGTTCGCGAACCACCCCTAACCTGTCCTTATACCACATAGAATAAAGATATGCAACACCCTCTCTCGCAATTGAAAGGTAGTAATCGCGTGTAAAATAGAATTTGACAGTCGGTAACGGAACGTGTTATATTGCAAAACAATAAACAGGTGCTTTGTTGCCCTGTGAAGCACCAAAGCCCATAATAAGTTCAACGACTACAAAGAAGCCAATAGTATGCGCAGCCTGTGAAATCTTTGAACGAAGTATTCACATTAGCTTCGAAGGAGGTCAGTTATGAAGCACTCAGCGGTATTTGGAGCATTGGTTATTTTTATGGCTGGTTGTGGTATGAGCCCGACAGCTTCGGTCGAACACCAAGATGAGGCTCGGACTAAGAAGGTGCTAATAGTAACCGGCATCGACCATCCGGCTCATGAATGGCAGAAGACGGCTCCGGCACTTGCTGAGGTTCTCGGCGAAGACCGACGAATGAAGGTGGATGTAGTAGAACAGCCGGAATTCCTGGGGACGGACAAGGTGCACGACTACGATGTGGTTGTGATTCATTTTATGAATTGGGAAAAACCCACACCCGGCCAGGATGCTCGCGCGAACCTGCAGAAATTCGTCAATGATGGTAAGGGTTTGTTTGTTCTGCATTTCGGCTGCGGCGCGTTTCGGGACTGGCCGGAATATCGCAATCTGGCAGGGCGGGTCTGGGACCCGGACCTCAGGGCGCACGACCCCAGAGGACCGTTCCGCGTGGACATTGTCAATAAGGAACATCCCATTACGCGGGGGATGGCCTCTTTCCAGACCGAGGATGAGCTATACACGTGTCTTGCAGGCGACAGATCGATTGACCTGCTTGCGACCGCCCGTTCAAAGGTGGATGGCAGGGAGTACCCGATGGCCTTTGTGTTCAAATATGGCAGGGGGCGGGTCTTTCATTGTGCCTTGGGCCACGATGTAAAGGCGATAGAGAATCCACCTGCTGCCGAGCTTTTACGGCGAGGTTGCGCCTGGACAGCAAAGTTAGCGCCGGTCTCAGCAGCCGCGAACTAATCGACTACTAAAAGATTTTGATTGATGAGTAGTTCATTAGCCAATTAGCTATCTACAGAGACAATAGAATTATTAAACATAGTAAGTAGAAGGAGAAACTGCAATGAAAATCGGATTTAATATGTTATTGTGGACCACACACGTTACCGAAGAGGATTTTCCCCTATTGGAAACGCTTAAGAACATTGGCTATGACGGCATCGAGATTCCTCTTTTCGAGGGCAAAGTCGCACATTTTGAAAAGGTCGGTAAAGCGATTAAGAACAACGGCCTGACCTGCACATCTGTAACGGTCATCCCGGATGAGGCGCACAACCCCGTTAGCGCCGACACCGGCCACCGTAAGGGAGCTGCTGAACACCTCAAGTGGGCGATTGACTGCTCGGCAGCGTTGGGTTCCGAGGTTTTGTGTGGGCCTTTCTATCAGCCGTTGGGTGTTTTTACAGGCCGGCCCCCAACCGAAAAGGAAAAGCAGCGGGCCGCCAAGGTGCACCGCAAGGCAGCCGAGCTTGCCGCCAAAGCCAATCTGGCTCTGGCTGTGGAATACCTTAACCGCTTCGAATGCTATTTTCTTAATACAATGGCCGACACGGCGGATTACGTCCGCCTTGTTGACCACGCCAACTTCGGAATACTTTATGATACTTTCCACGCCAACATTGAAGAGAAGGACCCTGTTGGCTGTATTGGTCCGCACATCGATATGATTAAGCATGTGCACATCAGCGAAAACGACCGCGGCACGCCGGGCAAAGGTCACATTGACTGGCCGGGCACCTTCAAGGCGCTGCGCTCAGGCGGTTACGACAAATGGCTTGTAATAGAGGCGTTCGGCCGGGCACTGCCCGACCTGGCTGCCGCCACACGTGTCTGGAGGGACTTCTTCCCTAATCGCGAGGAGGTTTATACCGAAGGTCTGAAGTTTGTTAAAGAACAATGGAAGGCCGCCGGCTAAGTGCCGCGGCATAACTAATTTTATATACGGATTCCTCTCCCACACCAACGAGCTTTGGCTCACGCCGTTTTGGTGCGGGACGGGATTCCTGTCACGCATTTGCAAAGGAGGAATTGTTATGCGTACGATTTACTTATGGCTCGTTTGGATTCTGTTGTTTAGCCTTTTTGGGTTTATTGCAAACGGAGCTATCGCTGAAGAAGCTGGTTTTAAGCCAATCTTCGACGGCAAAACGCTCGACGGCTGGAAAGCACCAAACATGAGCTACTGGTCGGTCCAGGACGGTGCAATCACTGCTCGCTCGACACAGCAAAATCCGGTGAAACAGAATCAATTTCTGGTTTGGCAATTGGGCGAGTTGGATGACTTCGAGTTGAAGTTGAAATACCGCATAAGCGGAACGCCGGCGGCCAACTCCGGCATTCAGATTCGCAGCCGCGTCGAAGAGGATGGCCACGCCATCGGATACCAGGCGGACATCGACCTGACTGGTCGATATGCCGGCGCGCTTTACGACGAGCGCGGCCGGGGGATGCTTGCCGAACGTGGACAGAAAACCATCATCGGCACTGACGGCAGCAAAACAAGCACATCGCTCGGAGATTCGGACAGCTTGTTTGCAAATATCAAAAAAGACGGCTGGAACGAATATCATATAATTGCCCGAAGCGAACATATCATTCTTAAGCTCAACGGCAAGGTTACCGCTGAGGTAGTAGATAACGACCGAAAACAACGAGAGCTTTCGGGTGTGCTGGCGCTGCAGTTGCACTCGGGACCGCCGATGATGGTGCAGTTCAAGGACATCCATCTTAAACGTTTGAAAATGCAGAAAAGGAAAAAGATAGTTTTGGTAGCCGGCCCGCGCAGCCACGGTTACGGCTCCCACGAGCACAATGCAGGCTGCTTACTGCTGGCAAAATCGCTGTCCGAAGGACTCCTTACGGAGAACGAGAGCATGCCAGACGTTTATGCCAGGGCATACCTTAACGGCTGGCCCAAGGACCCGACCGCCTTCGATAATGCCGATGCAATTGCAATTTACTGTGACGGTGGTGGAGGGCATGTGGTTATGCGGCATCTTGAGCAGGTTGACGAGTTGGCTAAAAAGGGTGTGGGTATAGCCACGATCCACTATGCGGTCGAGGTGCCCAAGGGCAAGCCAGGCGATTATATGCTTAACTGGACCGGCGGATACTTCGAGACGTTCTGGTCGGTCAATCCGCACTGGCTGGCCGAATTTAAGAAACTGCCGAAACACCCCATCACTCGCGGCGTCAAGCCTTTCTGGATGGATGACGAGTGGTACTACCACATGCGCTTCGTCGAGAACATGCAGAACGTAACGCCGATACTAACCGCTGTCCCGCCTGACAGCACACGCAAGAGGCCGGATGGAGCTCATAGCGGCAACCCGCACGTCCGTGCCCGGATGGGTATGCCGGAGCACGTAGCCTGGGCGTACGAAAGGCCGGACGGCGGACGGGGCTTCGGCTTTACCGGCGGACACTGGCACTGGAGCTGGGCGTCCAATGACTTTCGCAAACTTGTGCTAAACGCATTGGTGTGGATTGCCGGAGTCGAGGTACCGCCCGATGGCGTACCGTCAAAGACCCCGTCCATTGAGGAGCTTGAAGAAAACCAGGACTATCCCAAGTCGAAGAGCTGGAATCGAGAAAAAATCCAACAGATGATTGAGCAGTGGAACCGCCCATAACAAAAGGACCCATTTTGCAAATATCGGTACCGACACACTACTTGCCCATCCTTAAATCAAAGCCGAAAAAAACAGTAGCTTAGTCTCCTCATTGTGTGTCTTTGGGTTTTACGTTTATCGTAAACTCACCAACTTTAACTGTACCAGCGGTTCCTCCAGACTTCCATATTTCAACATCCCAGGCCTCGAGACAAAGTTTCAATTCTTCCCAGCCACCAGTGCTGCCCTGGATTGTATTAACACCATTCTCCCAGTAAAGATTCATTTCTTTCAGCATATCCACATCGACGCCGCTCTTGTTTAACGATGCACTTATTATTGCCGGATAGTTGGCTCTTATCTTGATTGTCACGCAGCCTTCGTAGCACGGGAAGCCGCGCCCGGATGTACATTTTACCTGTTCTAACTTGATCTGAATCTTGTTAGCGTCCTTCAACTGTATGTAATGACCCACTTCCATAAACACAGGAAACGTGCCGATTTCAACCGGGTCGTACTTTATATCCTTCGTCATCTTCTCTGGCCCTTTGCTTGCATATACAACCCCAAGCGCAGCCAGACCTATCAATATTACTCTGTAAGCATTTTTCATCTCTCTTCCCTTTCAAATATCCGAATCATTTAATACAGAACGCTACTAACTTATCTACACCCCGCAACATCCCCAGAAATGCAAAACCGAAAAAACAATGTCCAAAACGTCTAATCTGGTCTCCTCAGCAGATTTGTCGCATTACTGCCAACGGCATGATGCATATATATTTTAACACATTTTCAGTCAAATTCAATCAAAAACGTTGATAGGTAAAAAGAAAAATCAAAAAATGAAAAAATTTTAAGTATTGACGGAAATAGTATATATGCCTTTAATTATTTCGCTTACAGGAGAATATTATGAAAAGGTTATTTTTAATCTCAATAATGGTCGTCGCAGGATGTAATTTGTATTCCGAAAATAAATCATTTGCCGAGGGGAAGGTAACATTAGCGCAGATTGAAGCAAAAGCTGTTGATTTTAAAAACTGGCCAGTTCTGAAACGCTACGACCAGGACCATCTTGGCCGAATTGCCCTTCCATTAGGTGGTATCGGTACAGGAACCGTCTCTTTGGGCGGACGGGGCGACCTGCGAGACTGGGAGATTATGAACCGAGCGGCCAAAGGCTTTGTGCCGCTCAGGGGACATTCAGGCCCATTCTTTGCCCTTTTTACCAAAACGGTTGACGGCCAAACTGCAACAAGGGCGATTGAAGGGCCGATTGAGCTGTCGGGTTACGAAGAAAGCCACGGCAGTACCGTGCCCAACCACGGCCTGCCGCGTTTCCGCGAGTGTTCATTCGCTGCTGCCTATCCTTTTGGACAGGTGATGCTCTCTGACCCGGACGTGCCGGTGGACGTTCGCATTAAGGCTTTTAATCCGTTGATACCCGGCGACGCCGAGGCCAGCGGCATACCCATAGCTGTCCTGCGGTATATCCTTCACAATAAAACCAATAAGACCATTACTGCGTCTGTCTGCGGAAGTATGCCCAACTTCATTGGTATAGACGGTTCGGGCAGTACCAAGGATTGGAAAGGTGACCTTGTCGCAGTCGGCGGCAGGGCCAATCGTAACCGGTTCCGAAAAGGCCAAAATGTGCAGGGTATATTTATGGATTCCGAGGGAGTGGCCCCCAGAGCGGAGCAGTGGGGCACGATAGCGCTGACCACTGATGTCGACGCTGGCGTTAGCCCCGTTAGAAGTAAGACGGCGACTTCTAACGGGGTTAGCTACCGCACAGCCTGGCTTCGACAGGCCTGGGGCAGCTCCGTGCTCGATTTTTGGGATGACCTCAGCGATGATGGGAAACTTCAAGAGCGCGAAGCTACACGTGAAGATACGCCAATGGCCTCACTTGCCGTCGAAGTGGAGCTGCCGCCGCGAGGAACGGAGGAAGTAACATTTTTACTCACCTGGCATTTTCCTAACCGCCAGGCCTGGACGCCGAAAGGCAGCGAGCAGGATCGTATCGGCAACTACTATACCACACAATACAGCGATGCCTGGGACGTGGCCGAGAAGGTTGCACCGCAGCTTGAAAAGCTGGAGGAAGCAACAGTCAACTTTGTAGGTACCTTTCTAAAGAGTGATCTACCTGAGGTAGTAAAAGAAGCGGCTCTTTTTAATATCAGCACGCTGCGAACCCAAACCTGCTTTCGCACGGAGGACGGACGGTTCTACGGCTGGGAAGGTTCCAGTAACCGAAGGGGCTGCTGTCATGGCTCATGTACCCATGTCTGGAATTATGAGCAGGCTACGGCTTTTCTTTTCGGGAAAATGGCCTGCTCAATGCGCGAGGTCGAGTTCGCCCACGCTACCGATGGGAAAGGATTGATGAGCTTTCGAGTAAATCTGCCGCTTGAGCAAGCCCAGGCTTTCGGCAAAGCCGCTGCCGACGGTCAGATGGGTTGCATTATGAAGATGTACCGTGACTGGCAGCTCTCCGGTGACGACCGGATGCTAAAGGACCTTTGGCCGCACGTAAAAAGGGCGTTAGAGTTCTGCTGGATTAAAGGCGGCTGGGACGCCAACCGTGACGGTGTAATGGAAGGCTGTCAGCACAATACGATGGATGTGGAATACTATGGGCCCAATCCGCAGATGGGCGTGTGGTATTTGGGTGCATTGCGGGCGGCAGAGGAAATGGCCAGCTATCTCGGTGAGGATGATTTCGCCGCCACCTGTCGTGAGCTCTTCGAGCGGGGCAGTGTGTGGATAGACAACAATCTTTTCAACGGCCGGTACTACGAGCACCGGATTCGCCCGCCAAAGGATAAGTCGCAGATAGCACCCAGTCTGCTTATCGGGATGGGAGCAAAAGACCCAACCAGCCCTGATTACCAGCTCGGCTCGGGCTGCCTTGTTGACCAGCTTGTCGGCCAGTATATGGCTCACGTATGCGACCTTGGATACCTGCTCAAACCTGCTAATGTCCAGGAGACGCTGCTGAGCATTATGAAGTATAACATCAGGGATGGGCTGTACGGACATTTCAACTGCATGAGGAGCTTCGCCTTGGGAGATGAGTCGGCACTGCTGATGGCCAGCTATCCGAAGAATCGGCCCACAAATCCTTTTCCATACTTCACCGAGGTAATGACGGGCTTCGAGTACACTGCGGCTGTAGGTATGCTGTACGAAGGTCAGGCGGATAATGGGCTCCAGTGCATTAAGAACATCCGCGACAGATACGATGGACGCAAACGAAGTCCATTTGACGAGGCTGAGTGCGGCCATCACTATGCCCGCGCTATGGCAAGCTGGGCGGCCGTTCTTGCAATGACCGGGTTCGGGTATTCCGGTGTCGAAAAAACAATGACTTTTGCTGCTCAGGATGGCAGCTTCTTCTGGTCAAATGGTTATGCCTGGGGAATCTGTTCCCTTAAAAAGACGAATAAAAATGTTCAAGTTGAGTTATCGGTTTTACATGGTCAATTGCCTCTTTCAAAGTTTATCCTGCGGAGTTTCGGTGACAGACAATTTGACCCCGATGAATCGGGGCTAATCAAGGCCGGTGAGAAAGCTAAATTTGACGTCGGCCTGTCTCGGCTTGGCCGAGCCAAGACGGGCGGCTGATTCTAATAAGGCGGATTCAAAATGGTACCATCAATGACAAGACGCCAGTTCCTGAAGGCTTCGACAGCCGGCTCACTGTCGCTGGCATCGCTGGGCTGTTCAACGTTGCCATCGATGTCATCCGACCGTCCACAGGCAGGTGACTACCAAATCTACTTTGGCGATTTGCACAATCACAATGAGGTTGGTTATGCGCGGGGTTCACTCGAAAGGGCTTTTGAAATTGCACAAGAACATCTCGATTTCTTTGCCTTCACGCCCCATGGCTACTGGCATGATATTGGACACTACGAGAACAATATCGAAAAAAAATGGCTCGATGGATTTGAGGTTACAAAAAAACGCTGGCCGGAAGTCCTGCAGATGGTACGCAAGTATGACCAGCCCGGCAGGTTTGTTACCATACCAGGCTTTGAGTGGCATTCTACCAGTCTCGGCGATTACCATATCCTCTTCCCAACCCTTGAAGGCGAATACGTCCGGTTTGATGACCTGCGCCAGTTCCAGCGCTTTGCAAAACAGCGCCGCGCAATTATGATTCCCCATCATCCGGCCAATCGCCTCGGCCACCGCGGCGCCAACCTCAAATGGCTTGACCCTGATGTCTCACCCGTCATCGAGATGTTTTCCGAATGGGGCAACGCTGAGCATGACCGCGCGTGCTCTGGATATATTCGCCATACCGAAGGCGGACGCTGGACCCGAAACACGCTCCATCATTTTCTTGCACAGGGCTATCGCCTCGGTGTCATTGCCAGCACGGACGACCATCTTGGCTTTCCCGGGGCTTACCGCGAAGGCCTGGCGGCTGTGCTCGCTGCCGAGCTGACGCGAGAGGCGATTTTCGATGCCATTCGGAATCGGCGAACCTACGCTGTTACTGGCGACCGTATCGCTTTGGATTTTCAACTGAACGGTCGGCTTATGGGCAGTGAATTGCCTTATGCCCGACAGCGAGAGCTGGCTGTTACCGTTACAGGGTGGGACCAGCTCGACAGGGTGGAAATCCTGAAGAATAACCGCGTGCTTCACCGGGATTTTCCGATGGACCGGGTACCTACCGCCGGAAGCTGGAAAGAGCCGGTCCTCTTGCGGTTCGAATACGGCTGGGGTCCCTGGCCTGCCCTGGATATGACGCGTGTCTGTGACTGGGATGTTAGTATAACATTGGAGGGCGGCTTATTGGAAAACGTTCAGACCTGCTTTCAGTCCGGACCGCTTGATGAGGCCCGCAGGGACAAGATACTTGAGCGCTCCGGCAAACATCTTCGTGTGCAGTCCTTCACGGCTCTGCGTCAGCAGTTCGAGGATAATTCCACCAAGGCCGTAGTTTTGAAGATACGTGGCGGCCCCGATACTCGTGTTAAAATTACTCTGCGTAAGCCAACCAATGTATCCTTATCACAAACATTCAGTCAGTTGGCGCAAAGTGGTGAAATGCTCTTCACCGGCGATTTTCCAAAGGAATCGGCGATGGTTCATCGGCTGGTTTTCCATGACCGTTATCACACTTCTTACAAAGTCCTGGACAACGATGATGGCAGCTCGTCTCTGCGAAGTGCTTCGCCGAAGCAGGAAGGTCTGAACTGGTATTATCTACGCGCGACCCAAGCCAACAACCAGATAGCCTGGTCAAGCCCAATTTGGATCGATCCCGGGGCAGGCAAGCCGACAGCGTAAACCCTCTGTAGGGACCCCGCAAGGCGGGAACCCTAATCAGACTCTCGTAATTGCCGTGCAGGGGCAGGCCTATGTGCATCCCCAGTGCAACCTTCATTGATTCAAGGTTGCTATTATGCTGGTCGCATTGAAAAATGAGTGGATAAAAATAGGCCGAAACAGAGATCCGCTCTTTTCGTACGCATAGCCTAAACATACACCTAACACAAATAATGCCGGCCAGTGTCCGGTATCTGCATGTGTGGCTGCGAATAACCCGGAACTAATTAGAATTGCAGCCCACGCCCCGTATCTATCCGTCCCGCTGCGACGCATCGAGGCGAGTACGCGGTCCTCGTGACCCGTCCCTTGAGCAATGGGAGACCAGAGGCGAGCCTCGAAGTAGGAGCGTATCGTTGTTTGAAAAAGACCTCGGAACAGCATCTCCTCGAAAAAAGATGCTATTACAACAGCAACGATAAAAATCATTATTCGAAGCGGCAATTGCGGATATTCCGTCATTAGTGTGAGTTGCTGATGCTGTTGCATTTGGTATTCTTGGCCCCAAATTTGCTCGCCGAAGAACATCGTTAGTAATATCGCTGCCGTTATGAGAGGCCAGACTGCGAGCAAATTCACTAAAGCGGCGAAAAAATCCTTGACAATCGTTTTCACATTTAGCCCGAAACCCTTTAATCGTCGGGCAAAGTGGATTCTGGCCAGAAAGATAATTACCACTATTGCCATCAGCTCACTGATGCAGATAATTAGATTGTCCAAAAAATTGCTCTGCCACCCATCCAAATCACCAAACACTCTGTTAGTGATTGATGCTATCAGCGAAACAGTCCCGAAGCAGATAAACAGCGGCACGAAGGGCAGATAAACAGGCATATTATTTCGGCGGGGCACCGAGTCGGTTAAAGCCTTTCTGCCCAGAGATGTTTTGAGCAGCCAGCGGGCAAATAATATAAGCCCCGCCAGGCAAATAAGATGCGTTACAGTTATGGTCTTGGCAAATTCCATTTATTATTTTCCATTGACTATTGACAATTGACATACTAAAGTGCTTAAAGTTTAGAGTGCCTAAAGTGCCTAAAATGTTCATGACCATCGTTTAAGGTTTTCGATGCTCGTATCGATGCTTGTCATAGAAGCTTGAAACTCGCTTCTACTCGAGCATCCAATATCGAGCTTCCAGTTTCGATACCAGCTTCGATACCGACAAACAAGCTTCTACAACTGGGCAACTTTAGCTCACTTACCTGCGGCACGAGTTAGGCACTTTCAATAGTAAATAGTCAATAGTAAATAGTCAATAAATTATGGACATATTTCACATCGAAGGGCCGGTTCGGCTTTCCGGCAGCGTCAAAATAAACGGCTCAAAAAATGCTTCTCTGCCCATAATGGCTGCTACCATTTTAGCACCCGGCCAATCGTCTCTTAAATCGGTGCCGCATCTTTCTGATATTTCTGTATGTGGCAAATTGCTTCAACAACTGGGCTGTAAGCTCACGTGGGAGACGGACGGTGATTTGTGCATAGACTCGACGGTAATTGATAATCCGGTGGGTGAGTATGAGATTGTCCGCAGGATGCGAGCTGGCATTTGCATACTCGGTCCGCTGCTCGCACGCTGCGGCAGAGCGGAGGTTTCAATGCCTGGCGGATGTGCAATTGGTGTCAGGCCGGTCAACCTTCACATCAGGGGTCTGCAGGAGCTTGGAGCACAAATACATCTTAGAAACGGTTATATCATCGCCGAAGCGCCAAGTGGGCTGAAAGGCAAAGATATTTTTATGGGTGGGCCGTTCGGCTCAACCGTACTCGGTACTGCAAACTTGCTGATGGCTGCAACATTAGCGAAGGGTCGTACAGTCATCGAATCCGCTGCCTGTGAGCCTGAAATAGCGAACCTGGCAAACTGTTTGAATAAAATGGGTGCAAAGATAAAAGGTATTGGCTCACCTCGATTGATTATCGAAGGAGTTAAAGAGTTACAGCCCGTTGAGTTTGAGGTAATTCCGGACAGAATCGAGGCCGGAACCTTTATGGCCGCCGCCGCCATCACAAAAAGCGAGCTGCGGCTCCAGAATTGTCGGCTAGATGATATGATGGCCGTCGTTGATAGGTTAAGGAATATCAGCGTAACGGTTGATGCCGAAGGTGATGGTTGTATTGTTGCCCGCACAGGCCCCATCAGACCTACAGATATTACCACTCAGCCGTATCCCGGTTTCCCCACCGATTTGCAGGCTCAGTTTATGGCCCTTTTGTCACTTACCGATGGCAATAGCGTCATAATCGAAAAGGTCTTTCCCGACAGGTTTATGCACGTTGCAGAATTGAACCGGATGGCAGCGAATTTGCGCAAGGAAGGGCCCGCTGTTATTGTAGCCGGGGTAAAAAAACTAATAGCTGCTCCGGTCATGGCCTCGGACCTGCGGGCATCGGCGGCGTTGGTTATAGCCGGTTTGGCTGCTGAGGGGACTACTGTCGTCAGCAGGGTCTATCACATCGACCGCGGCTACGAAAAAATCGAAGAAAGACTAAATCCCCTCGGCGCAAAAATTATGCGGGAAAGTATTTAAGATAGTAGTCTGTCAAATTTGATTTGATAGCTCGGAAGGGTGGCAGCCTCAAGCGCAGCTTGGGGATGGCTTCTCCTGCATTCACCATCCCCAAAGCCTTCCCTGGCTACGGCTCGCGCCTTCGCCGAGACGATCGGCTTTGAGGCTGCCACCCAACCGTGGGAATGACAACTTATAGATTCAAGCTTGACGGAGTACTATGCAAAAGCTTCACTGCTTTATTTGTGAACGGAATATTTCAAAGGCTTGAAAGATGACCCAGCACCAAAAAAAGCACTTCGCTGTGCGCTCCGTTTTTGGTGCTGGGCTGATTTTAGTTGTTGTCACTGTGGTGGCTGTTAATCTCTTCGCTGACCGTGCTGTAAGGGTGGGGATTGAGAGTTCAGCAACTAAAACATTAAATGTCGCAGTGACCATAAATGATGTTGACCTTTCGATTATGAATGGAAAGCTCGCCTTGCAAAATCTTTTGATTAACAATCCGCCGGGTTACCAGCACGACAAGCTGCTCGAATTGAAAAACGCTGAAATCGAAATTGATGTCAAGTCACTTTTAAGTGATGTTGTTAATATAAGAGAAATCAAGCTCGATGGTGTTGATGTTATTCTTGAACAACGAGGCCTTTCCGGTAACAACCTCCAGGATGTATTGCAGGCAATTTCCAGCAGTTCAAAAGAAGGTGAAGGGAAAAGTCTGCGTGTGGACAATCTTGAGATATCGAATATCACGGTTCAGATGAAGCTGCTGCCGGA
>JBGVTO010000224.1:0-5935 GCA_041862635.1 Phycisphaerae bacterium
TCATTTATTCTCCGAGGGGACACTCCAAGACATCGACCAAGCTGATTTTGGCTTATGTTCATAGGCTTTAAGAATTCTTCGAAAAGCACCTCGCCCGGATGTAAAGGAGGAATCTTGCTCTTTCCCATTTTTCTCACCTCAATGATAATCTGTAATTTCTACCTCTAAGGCATTATTGTCTATCCACTTAAAACAAACTCGCCATTGGTCATTAATCCGAATGCTATATTGTCCTTTTCTTTGACCGGTTAACTTTTCCAGCCTGTTAGCCGGTGGGACTTTCAAATCGATTAGCGTTTTACTCCTATCAATCATGCGTAGTTTTCTGAAAGCTACTTTTTGAATATTGCGAGGCAGCTTCTTAGAGTATTCACGGCAGAAGATTTTCTCTGTTTCTTTACATTTAAAGGTTTTGATCATAAACCAATTAAATTATATAACGCATAACGTTATTAGTCAAGTACAATTTTCAAATATTTGTAATTTTTTACGCGGAATTCAAGAATCTCCTGAAATCGCATGTTTCCTGTGTATTTCAGGATCATAAAGGGGGTTTGCAGCATACCATACAGGTTCTGTCTCATTTCTTTTACGACCCGTGTGCAAATGCTCGTGTGGCTTCTTCCGGAATCTCGATGGGAAGAAAAAACTCCCGCGGATAGAGATAATCTTCCCCGGATTCATCAATAACCCGAATTTGCCCATGAGCCTCAGCCTGAGGGTCCGGAACGCACTGATATATCTTACGCGCTTCCAGTGAGGCTGGATACTTCTCGTTGCTAACGCAAAGAACGTAATGTTGTTTGTCTGATTTAATATCACTGATGAGTTCAAAATCCTTGACCATCTATAAAATTATAGCATAATTTCGTTGTATCGACAAGTATTTGTCTTATCGGAATTATAGAGTAAATTTCTCGAATGCGAAAATGAAGAAGTTTTCGATAGCAGATTTGGCCGGAATAATAAAGGCTCGCCCCAAGGCGTCGGAATATTCAATACGAGATTTTACCGGTGTAAGTACCGACTCGCGTACTATCAAGCCCGGCGACTGCTTCTTTGCTATACCCGGCGAGAATTTCGATGGTCACGATTATGTAGATGACGCCTTTGCAAAAGGCGCTGTCTGTGCCGTGGTCAGTAAAGACATCCCCGTCAGCAAACCGAACGATAAACCCATTCTTAAAGTTGAGGATACTATAAAAGCCCTCGGCGACCTTGCCGGAGAATACCGCCGGCAATCCGGCTTCAAAGTAGTTGCGATAACAGGCTCAGCAGGCAAAACAACTACAAAGGAAATAGCATATCAGGCCTTACATCAACACTTCAGAGTCCATCAGTCGCCGAGGAGTTTTAATAATAATATTGGCCTGCCCCTGACCCTGCTCGGCGCAGAGGCGGATGACCAGATAGTCATCGCCGAACTCGGCAGCAATCATCCCGGCGAGATAGCTCATCTGACCCGTATCGCCGCGCCGGACATCGCAATGGTAACCAATGTTCATCCGGCCCACTTAGAAGGATTCGGTGACCTCCAGACAATTATACAGGAAAAGCTCTCTATATCCGAAGGACTTAAGTCGGATGGTGTTTTCATAATCAACGCTGATTTCGACCGGTTGGTCAGTGCCTGCCGGGCCAAAGGCACCAAATTCGTAACGTTCGGCAAATCAGATGGTTCCGACTACCAGGCACGCAATATCAGCTACGAGGCCTCAGCCAGCCGGTTCACTGTCGATAGTACAGAAGTTTATTTGCCGTTGCCCGGCCCCGGAAATGTCGAAAACGCGCTTGCCGCCTGGGCTGTTTGCAGCCAGCTTGGTCTGGCTGTCGATGATTTCGCAAAGGCTGTCAAGACCCTCTCACCCGCTTCTATGCGGGCCGAGCTGCTGCAAATCGGGACCCTAACGGTATTAAATGATTGCTACAACGCAAACCCGGCTTCAATGAGAAATGCCCTGGATATATTGACCGGCCTGGACCCAGCCGGAAAACGCAGATTGGTATTTATCTGCGGCGATATGGCCGAACTCGGACAGCAGACCGAGCGCCTGCATACTGAGCTGGGCACTTCTATCGCACAGGCCAAAGTGCAGCTCTTGCTGGCCGTGGGCAGGTTTGCGAAAATCACCGCCGAAGCCGCTCGCACCCCCTTTGCTGTCTGCGACAGCAGACAAGGGGGTAAAGCGAGTGCAGGCGCAAAGACAACCGCCGAAAGCAATTTGGGTTCCCCCCGTCGTTTTGCTTCGCAAAAGCGAAGCAGCGGGGGGGCCCTGCAAATAAAACGTTTCGAAGATACCATTTCAGCCTGTAATAATTTGCACGAATTCATAAAAGATTACGATATAATATTAGTGAAAGGTTCGCGCATTGCCCGGCTGGAAATGGTCGTCGAGAAACTGAAAGAGCTTTATTCGTAACTCGATGCCAGATACTTGAAGCTCGTAACGAGCATCGTAGTCAATTGGCTATTGAGAATAGAAAATAGTCAATAGAAATCAATAGAAAATAATCAATAGAAAATAGTCAATAGAAAAATGATATACCACTTGTTATGGTATTTGCGAGATGTTTTTACGCACCAGCTCGGCTTCTATGCCTATCAGAACGTAGTCTTTCGCTCGGTTTCGGCCATACTAACCAGCTTACTCATCGCCCTTATAATCGGACCTAAAATTATTCGCTGGCTGATGCGCAAAAAAATCGGCGACCGGCCGGAGTTTCATCACGCCACCCTCAACGAGCTGACCAAAGAAAAGGCAAATACACCCACTATGGGCGGCCTGATTATCATTCTCGCCGCCGTTTCCACTACCTTATTATGGGCAAAGCTGAACAACCCCTTTGTTCAAAAAGCCATTGTGCTGGTGATATGGTTCGGTGCTCTGGGCGGCGTTGACGACTGGCTAAAGCTCACCATCGATGTCCGCCACCGGACCAGAAACGGATTAAAACCCTGGGAAAAGCTCATCTTTCAAATCGGTGGTGCAGTACTGATAGCGTCGTTTCTATACGCCGACTTTGTCAATATAGACGATGCCAAATTATTCTGGCTTCCGTTCTACAAGCATGGCCTGCCGTTAGCCAGCTGGATGTTTATACTGGTAGCGATTTTTTACCTCTCGGCCACCAGCAATGCCGTCAACCTGGCTGACGGCATGGATGGACTGGCCGCCGGCTGCGTTGGAATGGTTGCACTTGTGCTTGCACTGCTGTGCTTTGTCGCCTCTGAAACGATGTCACGAACCACCCCTGTCACCTGGGCAAGCTATCTTCTGCTGCCTGCTATACCACAGGCCGGCGAGCTGAGCATCTTTTATTCGGCAATCTTAGGGGCCGTCCTCGGATTCTTGTGGTTCAACTGCCACCCCGCTCAGACCTTTATGGGTGATGTGGGCTCACTTCCTTTAGGCGCCGCAATGGGCTACGGGGCTCTGGTAACAAGGAATGAAATCCTGCTCTTAATTATCGGCGGCGTATTCGTCATTGAATTGCTCAGTGTAGTGCTTCAGGTTGGCTATTTCAAATACACCGGGGGCAAACGGCTTTTTAGATGCGCCCCTATACATCACCATTTTCATCTGATTGGCTGGAGTGAGCCGCAGGTGGTAGTGCGTTTTTGGCTTTTAGCCGCCGCCTTTGCCGCCCTCGCCTTGGCAACACTGAAAATCCGATAATCTCTCTCATCCCGAAGTCATTTGCCTTACATTTAATCTAAATCAAGGCTTAATTGAGAAAATAGTCACCTTAATCTCAAGTTTTCAGCAACTTATGCCGAATTTGTAAAATACCCGCAAAAAGTTTGTGACATAAGGAGTTAGCGATGCTCAGAGCAAGAGACATTATGAATCCAGATGTAATTACTGTTAAAAAAGACACCCCAATATTTGAGGCAGTAAAGCTCCTCGTGGAGAATAACATCTCAGGCCTGCCCGTGGTCGAAGATGATATGACTTTAATGGGTGTGCTTTCAGAAAAGGATGTTATAGAACTATTCTACGAAAGCGAACGGGCTGAGGACAAAACGGTTAATGACTATATGACCTATCCTGCAGTTCATTTTGAAGAGAATAATGCTCTGTTGAATGTTTGTGACTTCTTGGTAAAGAATATCTTCAGAAGGGTCCCCGTTACATCGGATGGCAGGCTGGTTGGCATAATCAGCATACAGGATATTCTTAACGCCATCCTTCGGCTTAGGCGGGAAAAAGTGTTCAGCACCAATTAACCGCTCACCAGTTAACTATTCTTCGATATGGATTCGGACGTTCCTTCTGTAGCCTGTTGTGCCGTCGTCGGAATTCATTTTGTCTAATTTTCTCTGTGCCAAAAAGATTTTGACAGCGGTAGTTCCGCAAAACAAGCCGACGACAAAGAATACAATAGAGGCAAGTATTGCAAACAAATCTCGCAGAATATAAACCAGAAATCCGAATCCGATTAGCAGCAATCCTACTATAAAAAGTCCTGCCGCGAAGTTTCTGGACGCTTGTGAAATTATATTTGTGTAAGACCGAAAACTCATATTCGTATCCCGTAAAGTGCCTGAAGCTCAAAGTGCCTAAAGTGAGCTAAAGATTCAGGCTATCAGCGTATCAGATTACCAGGTAGTGGGCATCAGGTTATCAGGACATCAGTATCGTTTTTCCTGATATCCTGCTCTGCTGATAACCTGCATCCTGATTTACTGATCTGCTGATATCCATACTTCAGTCACTTTAGACACTTTAGTTCACTTTAGGCACTCTTCACACTAACGGTTTAATACATTCCACCGCCCGGCGGCGCCGGAGGCATCTCCTTCTTTTCAGGAATCTCGCTGACTATTGCATCAGTCGTCAGCAGCAGTGAAGCAATAGATGCGCCGTTCTGCAGTGCAACCCTTTCGACTTTCGTCGGCACAATCACGCCGAACTTGGCCATATCACCGTATTGCTTGCGCAGCGCATCGTAGCCGAAGTTCTTTTCCTTGCTGTCCATAACTTTCTGTGCCACAATTGAACCGTCCAGCCCTGCGTTCTCGGCGATTTGTTTGATCGGTGCTACCAGCGCTCTTCGAACTATATCAACACCTATCTTTGCATCCCCCGAGGTCTTGACTTTATCCAGCGCCGGCAAAGCTCTGAGCATTGGCACACCACCTCCGGGCAGGATACCTTCTTCAACCGCCGCCCGGCAGGCGTGCAGCGCATCCTCAACGCGTGCCTTCTTTTCCTTCATCTCCGCCTCAGTCGCAGCTCCAACATTAATCTGGGCCACACCGCCGGCCAATTTCGCCAACCTCTCCTGCAGTTTTTCAATATCATAATCGCTGGTGGAGTTATCAATCTCGTTCTTAATTTGTTCGATTCTGCCCGTGATGGCTTCGGTGCTTCCGCCGCCTTCAATAATGGTGGTTGCGTCCTTGTCGATAGTAACGCGTTTGGCCCTTCCAAGCTGCCGCAGCTCGATGTTTTCTAACTGAAGCCCCAGGTCCTCGAAAATGGCCTCACCACCGGTCAGAGTTGCAATGTCACTAAGCAGTGCTTTTCGCCTGTCACCAAATCCGGGTGCTTTGACAGCCGCCACCTGCAGTATTCCCCGCAGTTTATTGACAACCAGCGTAGCCAGCGCCTCGCCCTCAACGTCCTCGGCAATAACCAGCAGGGGCCTGCCTTGCTTGGCTACCTTCTCGAGCAGTGGAACAAGCGATTTTACTGAGCTTATCTTCTTCTCGTGCACCAGAATATATGGCTTTTCCAGCACTACTGTCATATTCTGCAGATTGTTAATAAAGTGCGGGCTAAGGTATCCTTTGTCGAACTGCATACCTTCGACTAATTCGACGGTTGTTTCCAGTGATTGGCCCTCTTCAACGGTGATGACGCCGTCTTTGCCGACCTTGTTCATCGCCTCAGCTAACTTTTTGCCGATTTCCTCGTCCTGGTTCGCCGAG
>JBGVTO010000225.1:0-6169 GCA_041862635.1 Phycisphaerae bacterium
TGACATATGTCCCACCGGTAGGCAACTATTCCGTTGTTCTGCCTTGCTTTGGGCATAACCCAAAGCAAGGAGGTTTATCGCTTTAAGGCCGGAAGATGAACGGAAGGGAAGGAGCATATGGCAAGACATATACTCCTGTCCATCTCCCGGCATCGACCGAGCGCTCAGGTTGCACCTCTGCAGAGCCTTATCCTCTCGGGCGACAGTTATAACTCTAATTCGTCTGTCAGCGAAGTCAAGCATTTTCACCCACCAATTCTTTATCCATCTGTAGGTATGTTTCGACCAGTGAGAGGCTACAGTCTAAGATGTGAGCTGTCTCAATAGCACTGAGTCCCTGGTGACGGCAGTGTCGCGCACGATCAAATTGTCCCAGGTAACGGTCCACTGACTGCAAACTATGATAGGTCTCACGGGCAATTTGGTCAGGACTCTTACCCTCAACGTAACGTTTATGACAAATAATCCATTTGTGCGATAAAATATTCAAGTCACGACTGATCGTACGTGGCGAGACGAAGAACACACGGTAGGCCAGATCTTCGCGGGTCAACAGAGCTCCTTGACTCAAAGCCTCCTGGCAAATATCCGGGATCCGAGACTGGCGAAAACCAGCAGGTCCGTGCTCTTGTAGAATCCTATCATCTTCAGAGCCACGATGCACCGTCAGACAGACGTTCTGCTTTTCACATTCCACCACCGGTTTGCCCGCCGGCTCATCAGCGTTAACAGCTATCAGTGTGACCTTTCCTGGCGGAGCCTTGATTGGCTGTTGATCCAGAAAAGGAAAATAAATCTCTTTGATGACATCCAGAACCGCCTCGGCCTCAAAAGGAGAACAGTTTAATCCGTGCCGTACCTCGTGGATAAACTGGGCATCGAGCGTTTTGGAATCCAGCCGTCTACGCACCTGTCGCTTTTTGTTCCGAATTCCCATAGAAAACTCCTTACGGACAAAATGTTTTTCTTCATAGTAACATATGGCTACCGGTGAGACATATGTCAGGAAGGTTAATCCGATTTTATCTTTAAAATTCTTGGAAATAATTGTTTTTTCAGCAAATATTTGAGGTTTGGTGCTTCTATCAATCATGAAATTTGACATCTGTGGATACATTTTAGAGACACGCTGTCACCTGGAAATCAGGGTGTTTCCCAGCTTCTGAAAGAGGTGAATCTTGGAAGAATTCTGACGTTTTGCAGCTCGTGGGAAGGGTGACTTTTTATGCGTCTGATGATACTTTATTGGGCGTCTTAATATGATGTATTTTAAGAATGCGTATGAAAATGGCTTTTAGTATACCCTGAGTAAAACAAAGGGGCCTATACTAAACTGATTGGCATAGGCCCCAAAATCATTCAAGTCCCGCTGTTATTTCCGTTATAGCGGATTTTACTATTCAGCAGCTTCTCTCGTCCTGTACAGTCGAATGTCATCAAAAAAGACCATACCTGAACCGCCAGCTTTCAGATTATTCTTATCGCCGAAGCCAATAGCAATCGTATTGACATTGGCAAGGTTCACACCTTGAGCCGCAAAATCTTGCAGGTCGATAGTCCATTCCGTCCACGTATTTATCAGCGCCGCGTCGGAATCATCGTGATAGACCACCGCGCTGCCGTTGAGAGATACATACATCCGCTCAGCAGCATTAGAAGCATCACCGTAGAACCACAGCGACAGTACTCCCACACCTTGCTCTGTCCAGTCACGCGTCGAGACCAAGGTCATGGCCGCCTCAGAGTATTTGAAATTGTTGTCGTAGAACAACGGCATCGATTGGCCGCCGCCGTGAACAATCGAAGTCTCAACATAATGCTCTCCCCCAGGGAAGTCCGGCTCAGGATAACCCGCCGTGGAACCGTTTGTCGTGGTCCCATATCCATCTATCCACATATTAAATATCTCGTCGGGCGGATAGTCGTTGTAGTCCTCAAAATCCTCTACGAGAATGAAGTCGGCTACCGTAAAGCTCCAAAGGCTGCCAATCCACGGACTGTCGGGATTGACGTCATTGACTTCGTCAACACGCCAGTAGTAAGTAGAAGCCCAGTCAAGTTTGCCGGGATCAAAGCTCTCGTCACCAAGTGTCTTTGTGCCTTTATACTCGGGCGAAGCTGCGGTGGCATTCTTCACGGCTTCTTCATCCGTGCCGAAGTACACCTCGTGTGAAACTGCATAATCCCCTGCTGCCCACTTGAGTACAGGTGCGTGCTTTACACCCGTAGCGCCACTACGTGGATTCGGGCTGCCGGCTTTTATAGGCAGCGAAAATGCAGCCTGCGGAATGAGCTGCTTTGGAGTAGATGGGCTTTCCCAGCGCAACTCTGCCACTGCACGACCGACGTTCTCAAAATACTCCATTACAATGCTGTAGGTATTCCCAGCGACAAGGTCAATCGTTCCACTGTGCTCGATTGGGTATATTGGAACCGATTCCCAGGAATCAACAAGCTGTCTACCGTCTACCCATAGTCGTACACCATCATTGGTCCTGGGGTAGAAGGTGTAGGTCTCAGTATATCCAGCCTCCACTTCACCAGTCCATCTGGCTGAGAAGTCATCATCGCCGAGGGCTGGATCCGGCCCGCCGGGGTCGCCCCAATTAAAGTTAATTTGAGGGTCTGTACGGGTCAGAATGAAATTCCTCAACTCCGCACCACTGTAGTAATCTGCTCGCAGACCTCCACCAGCTTTTGCAGTCTTAAAACTCCAGACATTGCCTTTATGTGTAACTAAGCCGTCATCCTCATCGACCCGCCAATAATAAGTCTTCTCTCGCTCAAGAGCACCGGGACTATAGGTCGCAACTCCTATTTGAGCTCCTTCGGTAGCACTGCTCACACTATCAAAATCATCACCGAAGTACACGGTGTGTATTTTCGCACCATGACCTGGTGTCCAGCTAAGAGTTACATACGGGTCCACAAATTTGCCGTCGTCAACCGGGTTGGGTTCATAGGCCGATCTGGCGGGAACTAAAAAACTCCACACATCACCTGTATATTTCGTACCATCGGCACTAACTTCATCTATCCTCCAGTAATAGGTCGTGCCTGGAACAAGACCCTCCGGATAGGGAAAACCGGGAAAGCCAAGAATATATTCCATTGAAGTCTGGTTGCCCTGGAACCCCGACGAGTCGGGGGTGCCGGCATCTACATCAGTAAAACTTTCACCGAAGTACACATCGTGCGAGACAGCAGAGGTTGCCCCCAGCCAGCTAAGAGTTGCCCATGTATCCCCATGGATGGCACCGTCAGCAGGGTTGGGATTAGCTGCCTTGTTACTCGCCTCGAGTGCAGCAACTCCCCACACACTGGGATCCTGCCAGCCATTTCCATCCGTTGAATACCAGGAAATCTGCGAGTCTCGACCACTACCGTCGTCATCATCGTTAATCCATACATCGAAGCCAATCAGTTGGCCCGGCGTTGGCGCCTGGCCCATGATGCTCATCCATGGCAGCTTGACTTCCAACATATAGCCGTCATCGGTTGTCTTGACGGCGTATTCGATGCCCACTATGCTTGGAGCTCCATGGGCGTATGCACTGGGTTCTTCATAGACTTCGTTACCCCACCAAAAGGTATACTGGTGGTCATCTGCTCCCATCGAAGAAGCCTTGCTGTTATCGCCATCGACATAGATTTCGACACTGTCATCGTTCCATTTATTGCCGCCCCCCCCCGAGTCATTCGTCAGAGACTCATCTGTCACCTGGACCAGCACATAGAGAGCTTCCCAGTTCCAGAGCGCCCGCCAGGCACCGGAGCAATCCGTAGGTGAACTGGGTGGGTTATCTGCGGTAGTGTTCTCCATCGTCTGTTCTGTCGAAAAAGACCATACCTCATCGATCCTGCCATCGAGAACTGGCATGGCCCCCGGGCTGGGGATGACCACGTCTTGAGCCGGAACCCCCCCAACCAAACTCAGCACAAAAACAAGAGAAAATAAACAAATGATTTTTCTGCACATAATACACCTCCTTCAAACATAATGATTGATAATAGTTTTAGCCGCTCCACGTTCAATCCATCCTTGTTCAGGATGATTACTCGAGTTTTGCTACCACCTCCTTCCCTTAGAAAGCTAACCATTGACTAAAAGCAGAAAAAGCCACTATTAGGCACAAAGTTTCCGCCCAAAACTCTGTGCCTCCTCAATAAAATTTCAGCAAAACGACCTGAAATATCAAAAATTTAATGCCGGTGCTTGAAGACCAGAATCAACAGATGCAAGCCTATCCGGCATGAGCCTCATTAAATCTCTTTGTACCAAATTACCCACCTTCACGTCAAGGAAATTCTGCGGTTTTGCGCTTGTTTATGACCGGGACGAAAAACCAGATTGTGCAGGGATTTGCCATTTACACTTCACAAAAACACTTCTGCAAGCTCAAAGTCTTAAAATAACATAATTTCTTCTTAATTTCAAGAATTTTCGGTAGCTTTGGTACACCATAGAAGTCTACTTAACCATAGCAATGTCAGGTTAGATGTTTTATATCAGTATGGCAGAATTGCCCTGATACCTTCCTTCGCTGCTGGTTATTTAGAAGCGAGCTCATTACATATCTTCACTCTTACTCGCGTTCGGTTTGCCAGGGCTCCTGATATTCCGGGAGCTCGCCGGGTTTGGGCGTAGCCATCGTGATGGGCATCTGTACGGGTATTTTCTGGGAACTGCGAACGACCCTACCGAGCTTTTCTCTTGTTACCCGAACAGGCTCAGTAATAAGCTCGGGGACGCTGTAGGTCCAAAGGCATGATTCATAATACGTCGGATCTTTCTGAGGCAGCCGTATAGGCTTGTATACCTTTCCGTTTTTATCTACATATGCAATGTATATTCTGGTGAATACACCGCTGCCTCTTTTACTGCTGAAAGCTATCCATCGGCTGTTGCTCGACCAGCAATGCCAGCTTTCACTTTCGCTACTGTTGATATTGAGCCGTTCATAGGTAAAGTCGCCTGTTTGTTTTGCTGCTTCGAGGTCCATCATATACAAGTCACTGCTATGTCTGTAAACGGGGAAGCAGCCATAATCGCACATGCAGAACAGCAGCCAGCGGCCGTCCGGGCTGATTCGCGGCAAAAGGATACTGAGGTCCGTATCCTCGGCTGAAAGCACAGATTCCAGTTGGCCCCATTGGTCACGAGCAAGGTCGTAACTGACACGGACGAGATCGTACTTGATTTGGTCGTAGGATTCGGGAACGACGGTCTTATCCGGCCAGGTCACCGGCGCGCTGCAAAAGTACAGGTGCCGGCCGTCGGCGGACCAGGTCGGGTATGTTTCGAGCCGGTCTTTTTTGGCAAGATTCGCTGTGGTCTTTACGCTTTTCGATTCGACCAGGTAGTAAGACATTAGAGAATCCAAGTCTATCACATCCCGAACCTCACTGGCGGCCGAATGAAAGATCTGCCTGACTTTGTTGACAGAAAATGCGGCAACCTGCCCGCTTGGATGCCAGGATGTATATCCAAACTTTGTTCCAATCTTTCGTACTTTGTCACCTTCGACCAGCAAAGCCGAGCTACCATAAACTGCGCTGCGGATGCCTATGAGCATTTTTTCGGCACGGTTTCCGCAGAAAGTATGGCAGTTCACACAACCGTGCTTGAAATATCCGTTATTTAATATAGTTGATTCATCAAAGCTGCTAAGATTACGCTGATAGATGCCCATATCTCTCCAGGTGCCATGGCCTGGATGAATCTTTCGATATACGAGGAAAGTATCGATATCCTCAAGAGCGATCTGGGCGGTGAGGGCTTGAAAGCGGGACCACCCGATATTTTTTCCTTTGGAAGATGATTTGCCGAGCCTGGATTCGACATAGACATCCATATTGAGCTGCCGGCCGCGGTTTAAATCAAGAAGCTCATGCCAGGCTCGCTCCGGAATCAAAATCACGGGTGTCTTAGTGAATATCTCGATAGGTTTTCCTTTTTCGGAGTATATTCTCACGAAATAGCCTGCCCCTTCCTGCTGTATGACAAAGTTCATGGGTGTGATGTTAGGCGGGATGACACTGCCGGCGTAATCCGGCTGGACTTTTGCTGGTCGGTCGATGGAACTGTATTGTGTAATCGTGACTTTTCTGTCGCGGCAGACATGAAGCAGCGATATCGTTATAAGCGCGCATGCGATTGTCGCGTAAA
>JBGVTO010000226.1:0-8938 GCA_041862635.1 Phycisphaerae bacterium
CGGGTCAGAACATTGGCAAACTGATTCATCGCTGAATCCCAGTAGGCATACTTCGATCAGGGCGGTGTAAATAGCGGCTTGTCGGCCGGCTTAAAGGGAGTCAGGCTTGGGCCGTGTTTATAGCTGCCACGAGGCTCATCACCGACGGCGTAATATCCAGATGTCATTGTTGTAAAATGCCGGAGCGTGACAGTCGAATAGGTTGCAGCCATGCTGGGGACGTACTCCTCTGCCAGTGTATCCAAAGTCGCTTTGCCATCATCAATAAGTAGGCCGAGCACCGTGCTGGTAAAAGACTTTGTGAGGGACCAGATACCGTGAACTTTGTCGATGTTTGTGCCTTTGAAGACCATATATCCGTTGCGTATAATGACAAGCTCTTTGATGCCATCTCGCCCGGAATTGTTCTTGAGATATGATACGGCAGCATTAAGCCTGGTCGAGTCTATACCCTGCGATTCAGGCGTCGCCTCTTTCCAGTCTTTTCCTGGAAAAGTCATTCCTTTGCCAGCCTTAGCCACCGGTGAGTGAACAATGTAAAGTACAGCGTCACCTCTCAAAGGGGCTCGGAGCGCCTGCTCCTCACTGTTTGCTCTTATAGTACCTGTCGATACAACCTTACCTTGTTCAGGGTCAAACCACTCGTATTCGTACTTACCGGGCTTTAGCTTCACAGTGATAGAAGATTCATCCCGTCCTGTTTCCGACGGGCGGGATTCATCAGCCGCGGTCTTATAGACCAAATATTCCACACCAGGCTTCGCTAAACAATACTTTGTCGAGGACAAGTCATCACGTCCGCCATAGGCGGACATCGCAGCAAGATTCATTCTTTCGGCATATCTTCGTGTATGTCCCATGCTTCGACGAATCGGTTCCCACTTAAGGTCAAAATGTTCTCCGAGAACTACACCATCATACGGGTCCATAAAGATGGGATTGTGTCCCCTGAGAAAGCTCTTCCACACCCATGCCCGATTTCCTCCAATTCCCCAGAGATGGTCGGTATCGTTCAGGATGACTTTTCGGCCATCGGCAATCGGAGGGTCATCACGGTAGCCGCCTTCTCTATTTGGGGAAATCCAATCAGCAGGGCTATTGAATAGAGTCTCGTTGTTTCCGCCCCGGTACTGGAATGTCATCCCTACAGGATGCTGTTTAGTTTTGGTTTTTTCATAGTCTTTTATATACCGGATTATATGATATTGCCATTCTGTCGATGGTGGGTGGTTCTCATTCGAAATTTCATATAGCACATTGTCGAAATCATTGACCGTGTCGATGGCCTTCCGGACGTAGGCCTCCTGCAGAGTGGTAATGGCCGGATTACTCAGTGTGTAAATTTCGAGGCCTTTACCATCTTTGTTTTGGTCTCCATCAATACCGTTTACATTGTTCTGCGGATGGAAAGGATGACCTTCCCACGCTCCGGCCGAGAACTGCATTGCCCAGCCCTCAAAGAGCATTACCGAAACGTAGATTCCGCGGTCACGGGCTGCTGAAACACGTCGCCGCAATCGGTCGAAGTAGGCGGGGTTGAATTTCTTGATATTGAACTTTGGTTTGCCGTCGAGGGCCATACCCGGCCCGGTTCGCGCCCAGGGCTGAGGAGCGGCCGTATGGAGCTTGTTCTCCCTGTTTGCCTTTGTATTCCACGTTACCGGCTCCCACGTCCACATTCGGATGAAGTTGTGGTTCAGTTTCTGCATCCAATCCAAGTAAGCTGTAAAGTCGAATCGCGGCGGTGGGTCCGTTGGGCCAATATCGACAAGATTAGACCAGGTATGTGAGCCAGTCAGATAGACAGCCCGGCCGCTATCATCTGTAAAATAGCGAGGGTTGTCCTTTAGAACCCGTAAGGGACCTTGTAACCTTCTCTCTTTTGCACTTGCCTCCAGGTGTACGAAACAGGAGCTCGCGATAAGGGCCAAGATCAATATCCATTTTGAAATTGCCAGGTTCGCACCTTTGATATTCAATTTTCGCAGATACATTTGAATTCTCCTTGTAAAATATCACCTCTCATCGGCTCCCTGCATTAAGAGCCACCGTAGAATACGAGGTCATCATACGTCCGTTTGTCGTCACGTTTCTTCTGATGCTCCTCGAGTTCGCCGTGGTATTCACAATGAAAGAAACGACTGTCAAAAATGGCTGGCGGCAGCGATGAGCTCTTGCCATTGATGGCTGCGGCAAGGTGCATGAGAGCCAGTGGGATTTCATCACCGGTGCGTGCCCATACACGTCCGGGACGTGGAAACAAACCTGTCTGGGTCTGCATAGTCAGAATGTTGTCAGCGATGCGGCACGCGAGCTGCAACAATGTGCGGTCATCCGTCGCCCGGTAGAGTTCCAACAATGCGTAAATCGTTCGCCAATTATTGTGAGTGGTCGCGAAGCGTAGTGCTCTCTCACTACCATCAGGCTGACCTATGTCACCGAGATCCAGCTGCCGACAGATCTGTCTCACCATCCGCCAGTGCACTTTGTCGGCCGTCAGCCGGTAAGCCATGGCATAGCCCCACAGAATAGGGCCATCCGGTGGTCGAGGGGCAAACGACTCGGGAATGTAATAACCCTTGCGGGACTGGCGCCACTTGATACGCGTCCCATCGGTCATTAAAGCAATGAACCGACCTGTGTTTGGTTCATAGCTGTGCTCCGCATAGACCTTAAGGTCTTCCGAGGCCCAATCGACGAACTCGCGCCCTACCTCGGCGTACTTGCTTCCAGATGTTATCAATGTCAAAGCCCCCTGCATCTGTGCTAAAGGCAAGTGATGGTAGCGGCTCGTTTGATGATAGGAAGCAACGATCTTCGCCTCGTTGATGTTAGGGTGGACGTGTCCGAGTGCATCTTGCGCGCGGTCGTGCTTACGATAGCTCAGTTGTCCGCCACATAAGCCGGTATGGGAGTGCCTGCCCTGCTGCCACCGATAGACCAGGCGGCGGGTCCAGGTCAACACATCGGTGTTTTTGTCAAGGACGGCGAGACAAACGGCACTGTGCATGAGCGGCGGAGTAACGTTGACGAACGACAGATTGCCGCCTTCTGCAGGGAAAGGTACTTCAATATCCTCTTTGAATTCGTGGTTCCACAGTGGGCGAAGACGTTTCTTTACGCTCGCATGGCGGTTGTAATCCAAAAGTGACCAGTCAAGAATGTGTGTCGCCCAGATCATCTCCATCAGTCGGCGTGTAGCCGGGGCATCCACCCGCCACATAAGGCTGTAATATGGCTGATGGCCCTTCAGCTCATGGACGTCAGCATACTGGCCAACCGGTCGTTCCTGCTCCAGGTCCCAGGCTAAGTGTCCGCCCCAGTAGAGCAGGCCGTTCGGAGTACACAAATGCTTGAGTGCGTAACGTGTCGCGTCCTCCGCTGCCTTACGGTACTCCTTTTGGCCCGTCAGGGCCGTTAGCCCATCTAATGTACGCAGAAGCGGCTGTTGGCTGGCAAAGTTCGAAAGAACCCACGTCCGGCCTCGGCCCTTCCACCGAACCGGCTCCAGGGATTTCGAGTGCAGGCCATCCACAAACAAGGGCGTATGTTTGGGGCCATAGACATCTCTGCCGTATTTGAGGACATTATCTGCAAACTCACGTACGGAATCGAGCCCAGCAACGCTGGGTTCCGAACAAAACCCGCCGTTGGCGGGCTTGCTTTGCTCACCGGCGAATGAATCTACTGTAGGAACACCAAGCAGAGCAATAAGCAACACAATGACCTCAATGATAGGATGTGTTCTATGCTTATTTCTCATAGTACAAACTCCCTCATAATAAACGACAATTTGGCAGCAGCGTATAAAATAAACAGAGGTTGTTGCTATGTATTATACTATTAGGTAGGAATTCTTGCAAACGATTCAAAACTGAGCTTAATAAGTGTCGCAAATCCACCACGCCTGTAAGTCGAAGACCCCTTCCAACAGGGGGGAAGCGTGCGTGTCCGCATCACCCCGGTCTGGAAAAGCTTCTGTGGGTGTGGCTAATTTCTATTACAACAATTACAGATAACATCGTGCCGAATGAGATTGCTTAGTTCAGTAGGAGCAAATACTTACGTGCCTATAAGGCACCGAAGCAAGCGCAATACTGTTTAGCCCCCCAACCCCATGATCATACCTGCCTATAAGGCAGCGTTGGGGGGTCAATTAAAAAACCGCCCTGGCCCCGCCAGGGCCTCCGCCTCGCTTAGCCCACACCAGAGATGTACCCATCAACCAATATGAAATCGCAAATCACAAATTCGAAATCCCCTTCCCCCTATATGCCACCCCGATTAGCCCCGCCACCTGTGGGCGGGGTCATATTTCGCACCACTTTGACTTTTTGTTTAGCCCCCCAACCCCGAAGGGCGTTCGGGGGTCCGTCCCGAAAGCGCCATACGTCAACATATACCCAATCATTCTCGCCATAATCAAAACCCAAAAAAACCGCCCTCGCCCCGCCAGGGCCTCCCCCTCGCTCACCCTCGCCTTCCACCCGGGGTCCCTCCCAATCCCAAAACCAAATCCACCCCAATCCGCGATACGCTATACGGGATATCGACCCGAAAGAATCCAATCCACAACATTTGACAATAGCTACTGGAGTTTGAGAGGGTCGTCTGCCGGTACGAGTGAGAGTGTTTCGTTCACAAGTCCTCTCGATATTGCCCGCATCGCTTCTATATGTCACTCTGTAAGAAAAAGCGTCGTGATGGGTCTCCCAAGTCTTCTCCTATTGCATCCTCTCTGTGACTTGCTTTCTAATCTCCGTGAAAAACTCCCCACTCGTCCTCCGCATAGACTCAATCCGTTCATCCATGATTGCTCTGTACCTTTCTTCGTCCACAGGGAAGCAAAGCTCTTTACGAGCCAACATCAATACGTCTCTCGCCGATTCGTATATTGTATTCAGATTCGCCAGAACAACATCACGGCACTTTTCAGTTTCAATGTACTTTCGCTTAATCAGTTCAACTCTCTCAGCATGCGCTTTCTCAATTGTCTCAAAATTCTTGGCAAGCAACTCATAGCGGGACACAAGTAGGGGGCTTTGTGGGTCAGACTGATAGATCGCTCCAATCTCCCCTTGGATACTCAGATTCATTTTTTCAATTCCCGATATTCGAAGATCGATGGCTTTCACGTCCCCCGCTATAAAACCCGACGGCATCTTTGCTTTTATCGCCTCAGCGAAAGCCTCATTCAATATTTGACCTAAATGGGTAGTTTTCTCTATCGTCTCAAGCCCGCAGTAAAAATGGAGGCCATTAAACGCTACATCCAAGTCGGTAAATTCGTCAGGGATAGTCCCATCGCTTGGGAGAATTCTTTCCGGTAACGATACGTAGTATGCGATAAAACGAGCCAGTGCTTCGGACGCCGCCTGAAAAGCGGCTTGCTTCAGAGAGAATTCCCTTTCTTCCTTCTTCTTTCGCCGCTCCTCTTTGAGATTATCTTCGTGAATCTTCTGGTTCCATCGTAAAGTGATGACGACGCCAGCAAACGAGATCGCGCCCCCAACAATTACAGCGATAATGGTTTCCATTCAATTCTCCGAACTATTGTCCGTTCAGTGATGTAAGGTGCGATGCATCGCACCACTTCATCTCATGCAATACCAACTCCCGTCCATTCGTCTCACGGCCCGACCCTCGCCGCAATCTCGAGGTAACAATCTTCAACTTCGCCCCCCAGATTACCCCACTTTCCCAACCTAATCAATACAAAAATAGTCGTTAACGACTAACGACCAGTAACCATTTAACCAACAACAAAATCCGCGATTCCCTTCGTGTAAATCCGTGTTAAACCGCCTTTACTTACTATTGAACTATCAGTGTGAATCCGTAATACAATCTTGTATATTCTTGTTTTTTATGCGTGTTTTTTGTTTTAAGCGATTGTATCATCTGTGATTACAATAGGTTATGGAACATTTTGTTTAGACGAGCTTTTGGTTGCGGCTACGCTGCGCCAAGTCAATCCGTGTCCTAAGAGTCAGCGTTAGTCAGTGTCCTAAGAGTCAGTATTCGTCCGTGTCTTCAATCAAAAACGCTGATACCTCAGAGCAAAAATCAAATTTTTCAAATAATTTTTAACTGCCTTACTGACATCGAGTTACAAGAATCCCGAATCGAGAATCGAGGACTTTTTTCGCATCAAAAGTGCAGGTAGCTCTAATTATAGAGGCGCTACTTTTTTAGCCTCCGGCAAAAAGAAGCCAAATACTTAGAGCCAGCAGTCTCAGATTCGTCAATAGTAAATAGTCAATAGTAAATAGTAAATCAGGAGGTTCCCCTCATGGTCACCGAACCCCAAATTTTATCCAGCTTCTCCCCAAGAGCTTGTCCCCGGTGTATGCTCACTTGCTTTTTTGCCGGGGATCCTCCCTCCGCCCTCTACATCTGTAGAGGATCCTCTACAAATCAGCTACTTTTTATGCAAAACAAACCCAATGTCAAGGACGCTCAAATGAACGTAAACTCTTATATGAAAAGTATATATGAAAAATTGGACACTTGGTTAAGTGGAAAAAACAAACCCAATTCAAACCCAAACAAACCCAATCTCAAAAAAGCCAAAATGAATGTAAACTTAACTTTAACAAAGGATTACAGAAAAAAAGATGATTTCTTAGTCCGAATAAACAAACCCAATTCAAACCCAATCCCTGAAAGGCCAAGAATGAACGCAAGCTTATTTACCACAAAGGATTATGAAAATGAAACCGCCATCAGGCCCAAAAAAACAAACCCAAACAAACCCAATTCAAACCCAATCTTGTCCGCCGTAGGCGGATTCCGAAAGGCCAAAATCGCTTGCCAAAAAATCCGGCCACACGCGCTTCTGCTCCTGGTCAGATTTGAGGTTGCAATTATGGGAATCCTCCAGTAGCATCAACAATCAGACTTTGATTTATGAGTTGAATCATGGTTATGCAAAAAACCATATTATGAAAAGGGAAAAAATAATCATGAAGAGATATGGATACATACGCTTCCAACAGGCGTACTGGACTTCATCAATGTTCCTTTGCCTCTTAGCAGCAGCCTTAGCTCTTGGTGGCGAAGCTGTATATGATGTGCGCGACTATGGCGCTAAGGCTGACGGCAAAACATTATGTACTAAATCGATTCAGGCGGCTATCGACAAGTGCGCTGCGGATGGCGGGGGAACTGTTTACTTGCCGCCGGGAAGCTGGCTCTCCGGCACTATCTATATGGGAAACTATGTTACCTTCTTGCTCGATTCAGGTAATACGCTGCTGGGAAGCCGGGATCCGAACGATTATGCTCGCCCCGTCCCGTCTTCGACGGGCGGGGCTCACCCCCACACTCCACCAAGCAAACGCTCACAGGGTCGGAGCTTCAGCTATTGGAGTCTCATTGCAGGGACGAACCTTGAGCACGTTGCCATACGGGGGCGAGGCACAATTGACGGCCAGGGTTCTGCATTTCGCTTCAAAGACAGGAGCCGCCCTAAAGGCATATATCTGGAGAATTGCCGTGATGTTCTTATCGAAGGGGTCAAGATGCTCAATGCCGGAAGCTGGATGCAGCATTACCGCAACTGTGACAGACTGAGGATTCAAAACATCACTGTGTTCAACCACGCCGCATACAACAATGACGGCCTAAATATCGATAGCTGCCGAGATGTGTGCATCTGGGGATGTATGGTGGATTCAGACGATGACGCCATAGTCATGAAAAGCCTCTCGCTCAAACCATGCCAGAACGTGACGATTGCTAACTGTGTGATAAGCAGCCATTGCAATGCAATTAAAATGGGCACCGAATCCGGCGGTGGCTTTCAAAACATAACAATTACAAATTGTACAATTTGCTCTCCTCGTTATTCCAAAGTCACCTATGGCAGGCAAAGAGGGCTCGCGGGTTTAGCTTTGGAGATTGTTGATGGAGGAGTTTTAGACCGAGTGGCGATTTCCAACATTGTGATTAAGGGAGTAAGCGTCCCTATTTTCATGCGTCTGGGCAACAGGGCAAGGCAATATGATAAAGACGAGCCGAAGCCTGGCGTGGGGACTCTTCGAAACGTCGTTATAGACAACATAGTGGCAGCCGAGACATCCAACATCGGCTGCTCGATCACCGGTCTGCCGGGACATGCAGTTGAAAATGTGTCTTTGAGCAACATTAAGCTGGGTTTCGAGGGGGGCGGAACTAAAGAAGATGCGTCAAAAGTAGTACCGGAGAAGGCTGGAAGTTATCCGGAAAGCACGATGTTTGGTACGCTCCCGGCTTATGGATTCTACTGCCGTCATGTTAGAGGATTAAGTTTCACTAATGTTCAGCTGCAGACAACCACATCTGACCAGCGTCACGCAGTAGTGTGTGAAGACGTAGAAGACCTCTTAATCGATGCACTCGATACCACTTACTCACCAGGGGCCGCAGCAACAATTCGATTAACTGATGCAAAAGGCGTTTTTGTACGCGGGTGCAGACCAAGGACAGGTACGGAGCTGTTCTTGAATCTACAGGGTTCACAAAGCGAACGCATCGTGCTTATGGCCAATGATTTGAGCCGCGTCAGGAAGATTGTGGATATAGGTTCGGATGTGGCGAAGACAGCTTTGGCTCAACGTGCCAACTATCCCGCCCAAGAATAGCAGGACCCAGTCAAATGACTGTTTAAATTTTGTGCCTTCTTGGCCGGCCAAAACGTGATTTCTTATCCGATTTACCGCACTAGAAGCCGACGGGCAGTCGGTATTCTTTTGGATTCCCGCAAGGCGGGATCCCTTCACTAATAGTCCTTGAAATTTCTCATCCATTGCGGCCAGTCTGAGGGCTGGACGCCGCCTGCTTTGGTCCAGGCGTTTGCCATATTGAATCCGCGATACCAGTTGATCGTCCACAGTTCTTTGAGCCCGATCTTTCTGACAGACCAATCCATAAAAAGGCCGTTTATATACCCCTCGTG
>JBGVTO010000227.1:0-12831 GCA_041862635.1 Phycisphaerae bacterium
TGCTATTATGGTGGTTACGGCAATTTGTTCAAGAAATTTTATACCTATGTGGTGATTTTCGTGCGGCTCTGATAAAAGGATTGTAAATGGGTGGTGAAGGAATTACTATATTCGGCAATTACGACAAAGGAGTGAAAGACTATGGCAGCAGAATTGGTTGGAATAATAGGCGGTACGGGTCTTGGCGAGGTGCTGGCTGAATATATAACCGGTGCGGAGTTTTGCAATATCAACACGCCTTTCGGCAGGCCGAGCACAGCCATTATGGTCGGCGGGATAGGGCAGAGGCGAGTTGCATTTTTGAATCGTCACGGGAAGGGACATAAATTTTCGCCGAGCGAGGTGCCGTTCGCGGCTAATATTTTCGCTTTGAAAAAACTCGGCGTTCATACGGTGATAAGCAGCGGGGCGGTGGGGTCGCTTCGAGAGGATATTGCTCCCGGAAATCTGGTTATCGTTGACCAGTTTATTGATAAGACATTCAAACGGACAAACAGTTTTTTTGGCGGTTTCGGGGCGGTGCATTGCGAGATGTCTCAGCCGGTCTGCGGGCGAGTGAGAGAGATACTTATCGAGACGGCAAAAGGTATCGATATAAAGACACATCCGAAGGGTACATACGTATGTATGGAAGGGCCGCAATTTTCCACTCGGGCCGAATCGCTTATGCACCAGAGCTGGGGGGCTGATTTGATTGGTATGACCGCTATGCCGGAAGCGAAGCTGGCCAGGGAGGCACAAATCTGCTACGTGCTGGTTGGATTGGCCAGCGATTATGACTGCTGGAAGCCGCACGAGGCAAAGAAGAACAAGCAAACTCTGCTCAAAGAGATAATCGGGAATCTGCAAACGGCCACAAATAATTGTCTGGAACTTATCAAGGCCGTTTTGACAAACGAGTGCGAGCTTGTTTGTGATGATTGTCACTGCAGGAAGAGCCTCGAATTGGCGGTCTGGACGGACCAGAGCCAAATCGCGATGGCTGATAAAGAGAAATTGAAAGTGCTTTTCGAATAATTCAATTATTTAATAAAGGTAACAGGGATGGAAAGAGTAATTCGGAAAATATTTGTTTTGGCAGTTGGCGTTGTTATATCGATTGCGAGCTGTGCGGAACAGGAACCACCCAGTGTGAAAAAGAGCAGGCTTATAGCTGTTGAAAATATGCAATTAAAAAGAGAATTAGAGCAACGCGACCGCGAAATCGAAAAGCTAATAGAGCTGCATAACAGAGAAATTAAAAAGCAAGAAGAACTGCTTGCAAAATGTGTGCGGGAAAAAGATAGCTGGAAACAAAAGGCACGACAAAACGTCAAAAACCAGGTAAAAGGGGTTTTTGACGCTGTTATGGAACAAAACGCAAAACTGCGTGAGGAAAACGAAAAACTCAAAGCAGAAATAGAGAAACTCAGATAACTAAATCCGAAATCCGAAACAAAGATGGTTAATTGGTGAGTAGTTAATTGGTTAGTTAGTGAGATGGTTATCAGTGTATCAGGTAACCAGGTAGTGGGTATCAGGATGCGAGGTTATCAGTATGTTATCCTGATACTCTGGTATTTTGACATCCTGCAACCTAAACACCCTGATAACCTACTCGTTACCCACAACTGTGGAATACGATGGCACCGAACGCTAATCAGTGCGATTTCATACTTTTTGGACAGCCTTTCTGCAATCAGGAAGTTTTTCATCGGGGTAATGTTTTTGCATTGCTGCTGCGACGAGTCCCAGGAACATCGGCTGTGGTTTGAGCGGTCTGGAAGTCAGGCAGGGATGCGCCTGAGTGCCCATAAAAAATGGATGAGATGGAAGCTCAAGGATTTGCATAATCGGCTGGTTTGGTGCTTTTCCGGAAAAGACGAGGCCGGCCTCTTCCAGTTGCTCAATATAACGGGGGTCAACTTCATAACGGTGCCTGAATCGCATTCTGACCGAATCTCTTTTGCCAAAAAGCTCCCACGCCAGGGTCTGAGGCTTTAATTCTATATCCCTTCCGCCGAGCCGCATATTTCCACCCAGACCTTCTATTTTTTTCTGCTCAGGTAATATGTCAATTACCGGCTCAGAGCAATTCGGCTCAATCTCGGTGCTGTTGGCCTGGGATAAGCCGCAAACGTTACGGGCGAATTCTAAGACGGCCATTTGAAAGCCAAAGCATAGTCCGAGATACGGCAGATTATTTTCTCTGACATATTTAATGCAGGCGATTTTCCCTTCGGCGCCGCGGGTTCCGAAGCCGCCGGGGACAATGATGCCGTCAACGTCAGCTAAGCTGTCGGCTGCGTTTTCATCGGTGATTGAGGTCGTTTCTATCCATTTTATTTTGACGGCAGTGGCCAAAGCGATGCCGGCGTGTTCAAGGGCGTTGATTATCGAGGCATAGCTGTCACGGACGGAGGTGTATTTGCCTGTAATGCCGATGGTAATTTGGTGTTTGGTCGAGCCGATTTTGTCGGTGAAATCGCACCACTGTGCCCAGGCCTTTCGTTCGTTTCGCAGATTGATTCTGTCCTCTATTTTTAGGAGTCTGGCGACCTCGAAATCCATGCCGACCTCTCTGAGCATAGCCGGTATCATATAGATACTTGCGGAATCCGGCAGACTAATGACCCTTTCAAATGGAACATTGCTATAAACACTTATTTTCTGTCGTACCTTTTCAGCGGCAGGGCTGGCAGCTCTGCATACGATGATGTCCGGCTGAATACCGCATTGCATAAGCTGTTTGATTCCGAGTTGTGCTGCCTTTGACTTTTGCTCGCCGAGCGTTTTGGGCTCCAGGATATAGGTCAAGGCGACGAAGCAACAACTGTTGGGGCCTTCCTCATAAGCGAGCTCTCGCATCGCCTCTATGTAGTATGCGTTTTCCAAATCGCCGACGGTTCCGCCAATCTCGACGAAGACGATGTCGGCATCGGATTCCATCGCCAATTGGCGCAATTTCAATTTGACCTCGCCGGTAACGTGGGGAATCATCTGGACGTCTCTGCCAAGGTAGTCACCGTGGCGTTCCTTGTGCAGGATTGAGCTGAATATCTGGCCGCTTGTGGCGAAATTTGCTCTGCTTAAATCCTGATCGAGCATCCTCTCATAAGTGCCCAGGTCCATATCACATTCCATACCATCGTCGAGCACAAACACCTCGCCGTGGCGGAATGGATTCAGTGTGCCGGAGTCTATGTTCAAATAACCTTCGAGCTTGATTGGCGCGACTTTCAGGCCTTTGTCCTGCATCAGCTTGGCAAGACAGGATGAAAATATCCCCTTGCCCAGGCCGCTCATCACGGTTCCCATTACGAAAACATATCGAGATTTACCTTTTTTATAACCTTTGGGCACGGGTGAGAAAAATTCACTGTCGGTTGAAATATCACTCACAGAAGCCAGTAAATCATTATCGTTTGGCATAAATTTCACCTCTTATCTCGTTTATTGTCTATGGCTTCGTGGCTCGCATTGTACCGAGCGACGAATTCGGCGTATTGTTGCGGTGTGTCTATTCCGTCGCAGGTGTGTTCGACTTTGCCGATTAGGATTTTATAGCCGTTTTCAATTGCCCGTAACTGCTCGAGTTTTTCGATTTTTTCCAGCGGTGTCTGCGGCAATGTAGTGATTTTCAACAAGAATTGCTTGCGATAAGCGTAAATGCCGAGATGCCGCAGATACTGCTTTACGTTTCCTACGCCGGATTTTTCTCTGTCGTAAGGAATCGGGAAACGCGAAAAGTAAATCGCGCTATTGTTACAATCTGTAAGGACCTTAACAATATTAGGGTCGGCAACCTGCCGGGCGTTTTGGAAATCGGCTGCGAGGGTGGCCATTGGGTAATCGGGATTGTCTATCAGAAGCCGGGCAAGATAGTCAATATTGCCCGGGTCGATTTCCGGCTCATCGGCCTGGAGATTTATGACAATATCGACGTCAAGGTCGGTAACGGCTTCAGCGATGCGGTCGGTGCCGCTTTTGTGCTCGACTGAGGTCATAATACATTCGGCGCCAAATGTCTCGGCGGCGGCAACAACCTTTTGGTCGTCGGCTGCTATTATTACCTTCTCAGGTAATTTAGCTAAACAGGCCTGCTCGTAGGTGTGCTGTATTAGGAATTTCCCTGTGTCTTTTGCGAGAACTTTAGCGGCGAATCTGGTAGAGCTGAAACGGGCCGGTATAACAGCTAAAATTTTCACTCTGGTCTAAACCTTTATGCTGATATACTCTTTTTTCCGGGTAAATGGTACATATTCAGGGAACTCAATTACCGCAATGCTTGTTCGGCGACGAAATTCCAACTGGGCACTTATAATAAACAGAAAAAATAGGTTTGTCAACAGACCCCATTATAAATTTTCCCATTTTATCTTATATCACTTAAAGCGGCCGGTTTTGAGTTGTCATGCCGAGCAAAGCAGATATACTTTATTGACTATCGGATGTTGACTTTTTATTATTGTTGCCAAAACGAAAATTCAGGGAGTTAGAATTATGAAAAAGGTCTTAGGAGCCATTGTTATTGTTGCTATATCGGTTGTTTTTATTGCAATCGGATGTAAGCAGAAAGAAACAAGCGAAGATAAGTACCGTATTGCCGTGATTCCAAAGGGCACTACGCACGTTTTCTGGAAATCAATCCACGCAGGAGCGGTCAAGGCCGAGCAGGAGCTCAAAGAAGCGGGCATTGATGTTGAGGTTATATGGAAAGGGCCGCTGAAGGAGGATGACAGGGAGTCGCAAATCAGGGTAATGGAAGATTTCGTAACACGCGGAGTCTCAGGAATAGTGCTGGCGCCGTTGGATGATGCGGCACTGCGAATGCCGGTCAGGGACGCCGTAAACAACGGGATTCCGGTGGTGATAATCGACAGCGGGCTAAAGAGTGAAGATTACGTCAGTTTTGTGTCGACGGACAACTATATCGGCGGCAGCAAGGGAGGCGAACGTCTGGCCGAGACTTTGGGCGGAAAAGGCAAGGTGATTATGCTGCGTTACCAGGAAGGCTCTGCCAGCACGATGAATAGAGAACAGGGCTTCCTGGATGTGTTAGAAGAAAAATATCCCGAAATTGAAGTTATCAGCGCGAACCAGTACGGTGGAGCAACGACTGAAAGTGCCTATATAGCAAGCGAGAACCTGTTGGCGCCGCTGCGTAAGCCAGACGGAGGGCTGACTATTGACGGAATTTTCTGTCCGAACGAGTCAACGTCGTTTGCAATGCTGCGGGCGCTGGAGGACAGCGGCCTGGCGGGAAAAGTTATGTATGTTGGTTTTGACAGCTCCGACCGGCTTGTGCTGGCGCTGCGAAAAGGATATATCAAAGGGCTGGTGCTGCAGGACCCAATCAATATGGGTTACTTAGGGGTCAAGACAATAGTGGCACACCTGCGGGGTGAGCAGGTGGAAAAACGAATCGACACCGGCTCAGAGGTGGCGACTCCGGAAAATATGGATGAACCGAAGATGAAGAATCTGTTGGAGCCGGATTTCAAAAAATGGCTGAACGAGTAGATTCGGACCAATCATCGATACGCCTCCAGATGCGGGATGTTTGTAAGCGTTTTGGGGCGACGGTAGCGCTGGAAGATGTGAGTATCGAGGTAGCTGCGGGCCAGGTGCTGGCGCTGGTTGGCGAGAACGGCGCCGGCAAGAGCACACTAATGAAGGTCTGTTCGGGTGCGGTCAAAGCGGATTCGGGCCGGATGTGGCTTGACGGCACGCCGTATCGGCCGAGTAATCCACTCGAAGCTCGTCGGGCCGGGGTGGCGATGATTTACCAGGAGCTTTCACTAACGCCACATCTTAACGTGCAGGAAAATATCATGTTGGGTATGGAACCGGCGACGTTAGGCGTTGTGCGCTGGAAACAGGTGCGGCAACGGGCAATCGAGGCGATTAAGGAATTCGATAATCCGGAACTGACCCCTGATACTCGTGTCAGTAATTTGTCGGTGGGTTCGCAGCAGTTGGTGGAGATTGCACGGGCTTTGGCCATCGGCTGCCGTGTGCTCGTGCTGGATGAGCCGACCAGCAGCTTGACACAGCAGGACGTGGAAAGGCTTTTCGAGATTATTGGGCGGCTGAAACAGCAGGGCAAAGCTATAGTTTATATTTCGCACTTTATTGAAGAGGTCAAGCGCGTCGCGGACAGGGTGACGGTTCTGCGCGATGGAAGAGCGGTCGGCAACAGTGATGTAGATGATATTACAATCGATGAGATAGTAGCGCTGATGGTGGGCAGGCAGGTTGAGGAGCTTTACCCTCGCTCCGGGCGTCAGCCAGGAGAGGTCATTTTGGAGATTGAAGATTTGGCCGGTGCGGAAAAGCCCAAATCGGCGAGTCTGGAGCTGCATCGCGGGGAGGTATTGGGCATTGCCGGGCTGGTTGGGGCCGGGCGAACGGAACTGCTGCGGAGTTTGTTTGGGTTGGAGCCGGTCAGGCGGGGGCGGATTCGATTAGGCGTTTACACCGGGCCTGCTTCACCGGTGAGGCGGTGGATGCAGGGAGCCGGTCTCCTGAGTGAGGACCGTAAGGAAGAGGGATTGGCGGTTTCTCTGAGCGTAGCGGACAACGTGACACTTTCCAAACTGAAAGGTTTTGGCCCGCTGGGGCTGGTTCTACCGAGCCGACAGGATAAAGCTACGCGGCGCTGGTTGGAAAGGCTGGATATCCGCTGTCTTGGACCACGACAATCAGTATCTTCTCTATCAGGCGGCAACCAGCAGAAGGTTGCGCTGGCCCGATTGTTACAGCACGACGTAGATGTGCTGCTGTTGGACGAGCCGACGCGTGGTATTGACGTGGCGGCCAAGGCGCTGGTTTACAAGCTGATAAACGCATTGGCGACAGGCTCGCCGACAGAGGGGCGAAAACCCAAAGCGGTTCTGATGGTAAGCAGCTACCTGCCTGAGCTGATGGGTGTTTGCGACCGGGTGGCGGTTATGTGCCGCGGAAGATTGGGGCCGACACACAGGATTGACGAAGTGAATGAGCATAGTCTTATGTTAGAGGCAACCGGCCAGGAGGTCAGCGCATGAGCGATAAGCCGATGACACCAAAGGCAAAGAGAACGTTCAACTGGCGAAGCTGGTTGAATACTATCGGGCCAGTGTTGGCTCTAATGGCGGTGTACGGGGTGTTTGTGCTGATTGCGCCGCCAAGTTTTGCGACCGCACGGAACATGGAAATGATTGCCCGGCAAACGACGATAGTAGGCGTGGCGGCCCTGGGGATGACGATGGTGATTATCTCCGGGGGGATTGACCTGTCCGTCGGCTCGATAGTGGCCCTGAGCACGGTGGTGATTGCCTGGCTGCTGCGATATACCGGGGTGAATCCACTGACGGCGGCAGTCGGTGGCGTGGCGGCGGCGGCATTTTTCGGATTAATCAGCGGAATGCTGATAACGCGGCTGCGAGTTGTTCCGTTTATCGTTACCTTGGGTATGATGTTGGTGGTTCGGGGGGCGGCCAAGGGTATCGGACGGGAGCAGAAAATCGACGTTGACCCGGAGCGTTTGAGATGGCTGGAGGAACTGCTGGCCTCGCTGCCGAAAGAGCGAAGCTGGATGCTGCTTCCGCCGGGGGTGTGGGTGCTGATTATTTTAGCAGTTGGGATGGCGGCACTTTTGCGGTACACGCGGTTAGGACGGCATACCTTTGCCATCGGCTCGAACGAGCAAACAGCCCGGCTGTGCGGGGTGGCAGTGGAGCGGGTCAAGGTATTGGTCTATACAATGTGCGGGGCCTTTGCCGGGTTGGCTGGACTGATGCAGTTTTCGCGGTTGACGGTGGGTGACCCTACGGTGGCGGTAGGGCTGGAGTTAAACGTGATAGCCGCGGTGGTAATCGGCGGCGGCAGCCTCGGCGGCGGGGAAGGGTCGATTCTCGGTACTTTAGTGGGGGCGCTGATTATGACTGTTATTGCTTCGGGGTGCACGCAGAGGGGGTACCCGAACTGGGTGCAGGAGATTGTTACCGGTGCGATTATCGTCCTGGCGGTAGCGGTGGACCGGCTACGGCATCGCCGCACTGTCTGAATTATACTTGATACTCGATGCTGGATACTCGATGCTCGTCGAGGATCAAGTATCGAGCATCCGGATTTTTGCGTTGTTTTTAAAGAAAAAATTCATCTTTCCGCCAACACTTTAGCACTCTTGAGCATTATACTGATAGACGAACGAAGACCGATTCGAAGTTGATGCGAAGTGTGAATGAGATAAATCCGGATTTTGCAGCGAAAGCGGGCCAGGCAGCCAGCGAACAGTCATCAAAGTCAAACCTGGATATATTCTTGGCGGAGCTTGGACGCCTTAAGCGGATTGTAGCCGGTTTTGGATTGAGCGCATCAGACGGCGAGGATGCGCTGCAGGATGTATCAATTCAGGCGTTGAAGCAGTCTGGAAAGTATCGAACCAGAGAAGATGGCGTTCGGTGGCTGATAAAAGTTACAGTCAACAGGTGCCTGACGGAGCATCGACGTAGGCGAAGTTTTCGCCGGCGTGCATGCGAAATACTGAAGCGGAAGACAGAAACCAAAACGCACTCAAACAGAGCAGATGAGAAGGCGATTGTGGCTGAGGAGCTTGAGATTGTGCGAGAGAGTTTGCAAAAACTGGATGATTCTTTGCTGGGGCCTGTGGTATTGCGATATTTTTGTGATTTAAATTCCAAAGAGGTGGGCCAAATTCTGGGATTGAACCCATCCACTGTGCGAAGCCGTCTGCGAGAAGCACGGATGATTCTTGCCAGAAGATTATTAGAAAGAGGTGTTGAACCGTAATGGAAAAATCTTGCGAAGAGATTAGAGAGATGCTTGTCGATTACGCCGACGGTCAGTTATCGCAGAGTGAGTCGAATAAAGTAGCTGAACATTTAGGAAAGTGCAAGAATTGTCGAAGGATGCTGGATGCACTGCAGAGGTCGCTTGAGCTTGCAGAGGTTATCTGGGAGGACGGCCTGGGGGAGACAAAAGAGATTCGCATTCCAATCCAGGTTAAAGCGAGGAAAATTCGTTGGCCCAGATATGCCGCAGCTGCAGCGGGCATTTTGCTTGTGGTAACAACATCTATTCTCTGGCGTGCATTGGTGAGACCCGCAAAGAAAGAGCTAACTTTTACAGAGATTGAACGCAAGATAACCGAATCGGCCAGCGCTGCTCGATTGTTAGCCGCTGCGGAACTCTTGGCTGAGTATCCCGATGCTCAGTCAATTGTAAAGGAGCAATATCGTTATATTGTTGATACATATCCGGAAACGGCCGCAGCAGCCAAAGCGAAATTAAAGATACAATAATTTAGTTAAGGAGATTAGAAAAATGATTAAGTCAGGAAAACACCAATTGGTAATCGCAATGATTTTAGCCTTTTGCTCTGTCCCTGCATCGGGCGTCGAACCTAATCTGCCCAAAACGAAACCGAGGTTTGAGATAAATAGCGAGGAACAACAATGGCAGGTGGAGGGGGGTGAAATCGGCAAAGGTCCTATCACACCAACACACGTTGCCGAACTGTTCCTTCCATACTCAGATGAATACATATCCAAATCCAATCCTCAAAGGATAATGAGGATGTTAAAAACCGCTCCAGGACGGTCAATGTCTGCGGAACAGCGTGGTTTTCTCTCAACAGCACAAGCACAAGATGCTGTTTCTATAATTGACCGCTATGATACAGTGCGCAGACATTATAAAATTCACCTGTATGCGATGAGTGAAAAAGACGCCCGGAAAATGGCTGAGGCATTTATTGAGGCTTTGGCCGATAAATCAGAGAAAATAAGAAGCTATAAAGACCGCATACGTAGCCTGCAAGGAGAGATTTTTCAAACGAAAGAGCGGATATTGGAAAAAGAAGCTGAGACTGAAGTTGCCTTGGCTAATCTTCGAGAGAATATAAAGAATGTGCACTACCTTTCTACAGATGAAGCAAAACAAGCCATATCGGAATTAAACACAATGCTTAACAATTTGGATATCGAGCTTGCCGGGATGAAGGCGAAGCTGCGGGCAATCCAGGAACACCAGGAACGACAAAAGGCAATAAAAGACAAGAAACTTGAAGAAGGAATAAACAGGGAAGGTATTCTACTCAAACTTGAAGATATGTTGATAGACCTGTTAATTGAATTGAAAGTTGCTGAGGCCCGGAAAGAAACTGCTACTGGACTTCGAATGCGGGCAGAAGATTTTTGTAAGCAGATGGATGCGAAAAAAGCTGAATTTCAAAAGGACGTGAACGAATATAAAATGCGTGTAACAATGTTCGAGCGAGAAATCCACCAATTCAAAGAAAAACTGGCCGATCCATATATGGAGACGCTGCCGCCGAGGGTGTTCCAGAATAAGGTCACCATTTATCCGGTGCGTGTAGAAGAGGATTAGGTAAAAAAACAAGGTGAGGAAGTACCGATAAGGTGTGCGGTTTTTTGTACAAGAATGAGGTAGGGCATAAAAAACGGAAATATTTTTTCAATTAAGCTTGACAAATCTAGAAGAAATTGGTTTAATAGGGATATATGAGGCAGACTAACCGTAAAAATACCGGTTGTTGGTGGTGGCCTGTGGGATAAAATCCGGCAGGCAAGCGGTAATTTGCTGTAAAAAAATTGTTAGATTTGCGTAAAGCGCAGCCTGTTGGAAAAAGCAGTCTGCGTTTTTTTTATTTGTATTTTTCGGGATTTGTGAACAGAATTGCAATAAAAAGGTTAGAGATATGGAAGATTACAGGCAAATAATAAATAGTGCTCAGCCGGGTCAAATCGTGCCAATCGTTAAACGAATCGATATTAAAGAGCCGGTAGATTTTTTTGCCAAGCTAAGCGACTACGGCCGGGCCAAAAACTGCTGTTTGTTCGAGTCCAGGGAGCACCTGGCCGGCTTTACGGAACTAAGCTTCGGCACGGCAAAGCCGGCACTTTACCTTACGGGCACCGGTGCTGATTTTACTATCAAGGCCCTGAACAATACCGGCAAGCGCATATGTGGCTATTTAGCCACCCAAAAAGAGAGATTCGCTTTTTGCGAATCGGTCGAGTTCGGTTTGGAGTTGATTACGGGCCGGATCAAACAAATCGAGGGAGTGGTTGACGAGCAAACACGGCTGACGAGCACAAACCAGATGGATGTGTTAAGGGCGGTTACTTTTGTGTTTCGCCTTGCCAGTAAGCCGTTTCGTGTCACCTGTGGATTGCTTGGAGCCTTAAGCTATGATTTTATTGACCAGTTTGAAAAACTCCCGCCAAGCAATAAAGACCTTCTGGGCAATCCTGATTATGAGCTGTACTTCGCTGACAATATCTTTCTAATGGACCATGAGAGTGGTCAAGGTTATGTGATTGTCAATTGTATGATAACGAACGGCGACCGGGAGGCCGCGATTACCGAGGCACAGAATTGTTTCGACTACTATTTCAATATTGCAAGATTTGACGCACCGAAGGGCCAAAGATATACCGGCTCGCTCCCATCTGCCTCAGCTGATACCGACAAGGGCGAATATGAAAAGATGGTCGGCAGCGCCAAGCAGCACATTATTGATGGTGATATCCTTCAAGTAGTTCTGAGCAGGACAATAACCGAGCCCTGCCCGGATGAGCCTCTGGATGTTTATAAACGGCTTCGCGTGCTGAACCCCTCGCCATATATGTTTTATCTAAACACGCCTAATACGATACTGATGGGTTCAAGTCCGGAGCTGAATCTGCGTGTGAGTGGGACTGAGAAGCGCAACGTTGAGATTAGGCCTATAGCCGGCACAAAACCCAGAGGCCGAGTTGGAAAGACCATCGATGCCGATATCGATTTTAGATATGAGGCAGAGCTTAAGCTCGACCGTAAGGAGCTGACTGAGCATATAATGTTGGTTGATTTGGCCAGAAACGATATTGCTCGCGTAGCTGAGCCGGGCAGCAGGGTCGTTACAGAGCTGCTGACGGTTGAAAAATACGAATCGGTCCAGCATCTGGTAAGTAATGTTAAGGGCACGCTCGCAAAAGAGCTTGATGCATTGAGTGCATATCTTGCCACGATGAATATGGGAACACTTACGGGGGCTCCGAAGATTGAAGCAATGAAACTAATACGCCTGCTGGAAAAAACTAAACGCGGCTACTACGGCGGAGCTGTTTGTTATCTGACGGTCGATGGCCAGTTCGATAGCTGCATCACTATCAGAAGTCTGCAGGTCAGAGACCACACGGCCTATATCCGTGTCGGCGCCGGTATCGTGCACGACAGTGTCCCAAAGACCGAATTTGAGGAGACCGAACATAAGGCAAGGTCCTGTTTGCGAGCGATTCGTGGACAGTAGAAAGACAGAGGATAGAAGACAGAGAAACAGAGCCCCGAACGTGAGTGAGGGGCAAAAAGACAAAAACAGGAACAATCCTATGGAAGACAAAGGCAGAAAAGTTTTGTTTATCGACAATTTCGATTCGTTCACTTACAATCTGGTCGATGATTTTTGTAAGCGCAAGTGCCGGGCGAAGGTTTACCGGGCCGACACCGCGCTTGAAGAGCTTAAAGTATTAGCAGAGGAATTTGAGCCTGACCTTCTTGTGATTTCTCCGGGGCCGGGCACGCCGGATACGGCTGGTGTCTCGCTCTCGGCGGTAGGTTACTTCAAAGACAAACTGCCGATATTGGGCGTGTGCTTAGGTCATCAGGTAATTGTGCAGCATTTCGGCGGAAAAATTGGTCATGCGCCGGAGCCGATGCACGGCAAGCCCTCAAGAATAACTCACAATAGGTTGCGAGCAGCGAGACTGTGACATTGGAGGCTGACATTTGTTTGGATTATGGGAACGGTACTGTGGAATGGCATAATGAAACGGCGGTATC
>JBGVTO010000228.1:0-7739 GCA_041862635.1 Phycisphaerae bacterium
ATGCGCATTACGGACTTGCTTTTGGTTATTATCAGCTGAAGAATTATGGTTTGGCCTGGAAACATATACAAATTGCCGAGAAATTGGGGGTGGAGGTTTCCAAAGACCAGCGCAATGCCATCAAAAGAAAATTGCGATAGAGTAAACTACTATCCCGTAACATCTAATTTGATGAGTGGCAGCCTCAAGCGAGTCCCGAAAAACCGGGGCGAGCTTGGGGATGGCTCGGAGCCGATGCTTTATCTGTTTAGAATACCCCTATCGGATTAGTTTACTACTACCTGAATGGAAAAGGTTTTTACAGGCTCTACACCTTCTTCCCAGGGTCTATGATATCCGAGCTGGAGAGTCATCTGGCCTGCACTTATGGCCTTGAAGCAGAAGATTTCCCAGCCGCCCGCGCCTACAATCGGCGGCCCACCTGTGTCAGATGGCTCGAACTCCGCTTCGCCCATCTGCTGCAGGATAGACTCCTGTGTTTCAACTACCTCCCATCGATACCCGGTAGTGGGATTTGATTCAAGTGTAACGACAAGGATCTGGCCCTGCTCAAGCTCAACCTGGCTGCCGTCATCGTTTGCATCGACATTAACCTCTTCAGGTTCAACTGGTGGAATTCCCTCAAACAAATGCTCAGCAAGAACGATCAGGTCCAGGACATCTACTACGCCGTCTCCGAAAGGTATCGGGGCAATATCATAGGCTGGCTCATCTGTGTGCCAGTGGTCGATCATCATGCACACATCTATACAATCCACAATTCCGTCGCCGTTAAAGTCAACAACAAGAGGATATGGGTCATATTCTTCTACTCTTGAAGTAGATAGCAAACCTGCTGTGAAACCTGTTTTCGAACCACCAATAGCATAAATTTTTCCGTTCACCTCGCTGGTGGACTGGCCTGTTCTTGCGGTTAGCATGTGGTCCTTCGTTGTCCAAGTATCCGTTGCCGGGTCATATTCATACACGACCGACACAGGATCTCTGTTCGGATGTGGTGCTCCTCCAAAAACATAGATCTTACCATTGGCCGCGCATGTGGAGTAATATGTTCTTGCCGTTGGCATGTCGGCTTTCCGTGTCCAGGTGTCTGTCACCGGGTCATATTCTTCAACGATTGAAGTGGAAGAAGGGTAAAATGTTACCCCGCCGATAGAGTAGATCTTCCCGTTCACCACGCTAGTGGAAAAGGCATACCTCCCGATCATCATAGAAGCTTTCCTCGTCCACGTGTCCGTCGCCGGGTCATATTCATCCATGGTCCGTGAGCCTTCCGGTGCCTCACCCCCAATGGCGTAAATCTTTCCGTTAACGACACTGGTGGACAAAGCCCATCTTGTCGATGGCATGGGTGATTTTGTTGTCCATGTGTCTGTCGCCGGATCATACTCTTCCACAGTCCGTAGACCTGGGATCGGAAAACCTCTTGCCCCTCCAATGGCATAGATCTTCCGGTTAACGACACTGGTGGACAAACCCCATCTTGGTGTTGGCATGGGTGATTTTGTTGTCCATGTGTCTGTTGCGGGGTAATATTCTTCTACAGTAGAAACACCTACCTCTAGAATTGATGAACCTCCGATGGCGTAGATCTTTCCATTCACTACACTGGTTGATAAAAACATCCTTGCTGTTGGCATGTCAGCTTTTGTTGTCCAAGTACCTTCTGATGTCAGACTCACAGAAGCCATCGCCAACGCCAAAACCAATCCGAGTGAAATTGTTTTTTTCATCTTACCACACCTTCAATGCTTGTCCCTGCCCAGAGTCAAGTTCGGGATAAACTCCGGCAGGGAACGGTTAATATTTCAAGCCGCACAATGTACGCGCATTTAGTAGCTTAGCTTTATCTTTACGAAAATATCATTGTATAAAACGCAATTTTGGACTCACTCCTCCAAAAAAGCTTATTTGATTCAAGCTATACAGCATAGCATATTCACAGTAAAATTCAAGAGAAAAACCGAAAAACCCGTGAAATACCCGGCGCGTAAATACTGGGTGAATAGTTAAATTTGACTTGACAAAGTGGTGCTGGTTGACTATTTAAGCTGTTTCTTTACTGTTTGTATTTAGTGTTTTTTGAAGAATGTATGGAGTAATTGAGAATGCTACCTGCAAAGAAGACCAGTAAGTGCAGAACACGTACTCGTCGCAGCCATCATCGTTTGAAGGCTGTAAACTATTCGGTCTGTAAGAAATGTGACCAGCCCAAGCTGCCGCATGCAGCGTGTGAAAATTGCGGTTACGTTAATCCGAAAATCACATTAAAGCTCGGCAAGGAGGAAAGCAAATAACAAATGCGAATAGCAATTGATGCAATGGGAGGCGACAATGCGCCGGATGAGATAATCGCCGGTGCGCTGGAATCTATTGAGTCGCTGTCTGAGGATGACGAGCTGATACTCGTCGGCCCCCAGGAGATAATAGAGGCACAATTACCCTCTTTGGAGTCGCGCAAAGGTGCGATTAGTGTGGTTCATGCTCCCGACGTCGTTGGTATGGACGAGGTGCCGATAGAGACTCTGCGAAAGAAACCCAAAAGCTCAATCGCTGTTCTCGCCAAATTGGTCAAATTGGGACGAGCAGATTCGGTAATTTCGGCCGGTAATACCGGTGCTTGTGTTGCGGCCTTCCAAATGAGGATGAGGAATCTGTCCGGCGTTAATCGTCCGGGGATAGCAGTGGTATTTCCCACGCCTGAAGGTCCCGTAGTAATATGTGATGTTGGCGCCAATATAGCCTGTAAGCCGATACATCTTTATCAATATGGTGTGATGGCAAGCATGTATTCAAAACATCTGCTTGGGATTGAAAACCCAAGGGTTGGGCTTATGAGCATCGGCTCCGAAGACGCAAAAGGTAATGAGGTTGTAAAAAAGGCGCGGGGGCTGATGAAATCCGATTCGAATATGAACTTCGTCGGGAATATCGAAGGAAGAGATATTTTTGACGGTACTTGTGACGTTGTAACTTGCGAAGGTTTTGTCGGCAATGTGATTCTAAAACTTACTGAAGGTCTTGTTGATGGCCTGTTTAAGGCGATAAAGTACGAGCTTATGGAGGAGAAATTCCGACTTGCTATGAAGTTTAAGCATGTGATGAAAAGAATCTATAAGAAGTACGACTATAATACGTATGGTGGTGCGCTTTTGTTAGGCGTTAACGGCACAGCGCTAATTTGTCACGGCGCAAGCGAAAGTAGAACTATAAGAAATGCGATTTGTGCCTCTAAAAAGTTCTATACGGAAAAAATAAACGATAAGATCGTTGAATATCTTTCGGATACTTGCATAAGGACCACTGATGGATAAGCGGATTAACGGTCAGACCCTCTCCTATCGTGCAGTCATCACCGGTCATGGTTCATTTGCGCCGACGAAAATACTAACGAATGAAGAGCTTGCAAAGATGATGGATACCTCGGACGAATGGATTACCACACGTACCGGTATCAAGGTTCGACATATCACTGCCGACAATGAAAGCACAGCATTTTTGGCCACGGAAGCAGCTAAAAAAGCTTTGGCTGAGGCAAAGCTTGCCGCCCGCGATGTTGAACTTATTATTGTGGCTACTATTACGCCGGAGATGGTTTTTCCATCGACGGCGTCCTTTGTGCAGCGGGCTTTGAAGGCAAAGAAAGCGTGGGTTTTCGATTTGGCCGCTGCCTGCAGTGGTTTTATATATTCTCTGTCTATAGTACAGCAGTTTGTAGAAAGCGGCAGACTTAAAAATGCCCTTGTAATAGGCGCCGAAACTTTGACTAAGATTACCGACTGGACTGACCGAAGGAGCTGTATCCTCTTTGGAGACGGCGCCGGAGCAGTAGTGCTTGAACGAAGTAGGGACGGACGCAAGGGTATTCTATACAGCACAATGCATTCTGATGGGGACCGCTGGGAAGCGTTAAATTGCCAGGCGTACGGTTCTCGCTACCCGGCGGCCAAAAAGTTAGAAGACCCGAAGAAAATCTATATGCAAATCCGTGGCAGAGAAGTCTATCAGCAGGCTATTCGGCGGATCGTTGAAACCGTTAACAATTGTCTGGACAATTGTAATTTGACCATTGATGACATTGCGATGCTCATCTCACACCAGATGAATGCAAGGATTATTGAGTCTGCAGCAAAGCGATTGAACCTGCCGGATGAAAAGGTCTTTTTAAATATCAACGAGTATGGCAATACCTCAGCGGCCTCGGTGCCCATCGCAATTGATGAGTGCGTCAGGAAGGGAAAAATCAAACGAGGTGATATTATCATTTTAGTTTCTTTCGGCGCAGGATTGACGTGGGGAGCAAATGTAATTGAGTTTTAATTGCGTGGATGAAAACATAAGTAAATGAGTAAACGTGAAAATTCCTTTCCTTATCAAAAGCGCGTCAGCTCATTTACACATAAACACATTCGCGCATTCACGAAACACGAATTATGAAGACCGCTTTTTTATTTCCGGGACAAGGTGCTCAGGTTGTAGGGATGGGCGCCGAAATCGCACATTCATTTCCGGTTGCGGCAGAGATTTTTGACAAGGCCAACGATATAGTCGGATTCGGCTTGAGCAGAATTTGCTTTGAAGGTCCTGCCGAACAGTTAAACAGCACTACGATTTCGCAACCTGCGATTTTTGTAACTTCCGCAGCCATATTGGAGGTTCTCAGGACAAAGCCTGCTACAAGTAGTTTAAGTGCGGATGTAACAGCAGGTCTTAGCCTTGGTGAATATACCGCCCTTTACGCAGCGGGGCTGATTAGCTTTGAGGATGCGCTTGTACTTGTTCAGAAACGCGGGGAGGCGATGCAGGCTGCGGCTGACGCCACCAAAGGGTCAATGGTCAGCATTATCGGCCTTGACGAGGAAAAAGCCCGTCAGCTTTGTGCCGAGGCCGCTGAGGGCGGATTGATTGTTCCAGTTAATTTTAACTGCCCCGGACAAACAGTATTGAGCGGCAGCAAATCGGCCTGCAAGCGAGCTGAAATGCTGGCAGAAAAGTACGGCGCTATTAAAGCTGTGTCGTTAGAGGTGGCAGGTGCTTTTCATACGGAAATGATGTCCAGTGCAGCGGAGGCCCTTAAAGAAGCGTTGTCTAATTGTGAGGTTTCAGAGCCGTCAGAAATCAAAACTATTGCCAATATCAACGCTGAATATTACGAATCAAGCCAAAAAGTGGCAGAAGGCCTGATAAAGCAGTTGACTTGCCCTATTCTATGGCAACAATGTATGGAACGACTTTTGACTGATGGAGTTGAAAAGTTTTATGAGATTGGTCCCGGCAGGGTTCTGACAGGACTTATGCGAAGAATCAACAGAAAAACAAAAGTCGTTAATATAAGTAGTGTGCAATCAATAAAAGAGTTGTGAAGCAAGAAGCATAAAACCATATCGTAGTGTGAAAGATAAAATACGAAATTCGAAGCACGAAATACTAAACAAATTCAAATGACCGAAATACAAAATTCAAAACTCAAGGTTTAGGACATTTTAATTTTGGATTTTGAGATTGTTTCGGATTTCGAATTTCGATATTCGGATTTGCACAAGATACGAAGTATGAAATGCGCGATATCGGGAGATTAAAAAGATGTCGGAAAAAAGACTGGCTGTTGTAACGGGTGCTGCCAGAGGGATAGGCCGGGCCATTGTTCTTGAATTGCTCAAGCAGGGTCGAATTGTTGCAGGGCTGGATATAAATGCCGAGCAGCTTGGCGAACTTGAGAGTGTTGTTAAACAGGCCGGCTTTACAGTCGTAACCAAATGTGTTGATATAACCAATACGGATGAGTTTACTGAGGTACTGGAGTCCCTCGCTTCCGAATACAGCGGAATCGGAATTTTAGTGAACAATGCCGGCATTACTCGTGATAAACTGATGATGCAAATGAAAGAAGAGGATTTTGACAAGGTCATCAATGTCAACCTTCGTGCCGCTTTTATAGCAACTGCCTTTGCAATCAGGTCAATGGTCAGAAACAAATTCGGCCGGGTAATAAACTTAAGCTCCGTTGCGGGAATAAGGGGACAGGCCGGCTCAAGCAACTATGCGGCGAGCAAGGCCGGGCTTATCGGCATGACCAAGTCGGTTGCACGGGAAGTCGGCAAAAAAAATATTACTGCAAATTGCATCGCACCGGGATTTATTATGACCGAAATGACAGAAGTGCTCTCTGATGCGGTTAAAACCGCAGCAAAGCAGATTATTCCGGTGCGCCGCTTTGGTCAAGTTGAAGATGTTGCCAGAGCGGTCGCGTTTTTTGCAAGTGACGAGGCCGGCTATATCACCGGCCAGGTGCTTTGCGTTGACGGCGGTATGGCGATGTAAAAAAAATAAAAAAATGTTTGTAGATGGCTATTTTTGTATGTAACATACCCGCCTATAAATAATAAATACAAACGATTGTTGGTAGCACCTGTTATTAATGGACTTTGTTCGGAAGATTACGGAATAAATTCCTATTAAATTAGGGAGGAAAAAAAGTGAGTGCTGATGAAGTAGATGTTCAGGCAATTGAAGATAAAGTCATCGAAATAATAAGTGAGCAGATGGGCGCAGACAAGGCTGAAATAACACGTGATACCTCGTTTATTAACGACTTGAATGCCGACTCATTGGATACGGTTGAGCTCGTAATGGAATTTGAGGACGAGTTTGACATGAGCATTCCGGACGAGGAGGCGGAGAAGATCCAGACCGTCGGCGCCGCAATTGACTACATCGTCAATATTGCACAATCCAAAAGCCAAGAGTAGCGAACAAGTTTAGTATGATTAAACGGCGAGTTGTTATTACGGGCTTAGGTTGTGTAACCGCCTTAGCCGAGTCCGCTGATGAGCTTTTCGCTGCGCTGTGCGAGGGTAAAAGCGGCATTTCTACTATCGAATCATTCGATACGGGTACATACCCAGTCAAGTTCGGTGGTGAGATAAGAAATTTCGACGTAACCAAATACGTTGACCAGCGTGAGAGCAAGCGAATGGACCGCTTTACGCAGTATGCTGTGGCTGCAGCGAAGCAGGCTGTGGATGACAGCGGCCTTGATTTTTCCAAAGAAGACATTTTTCGTGCGGGTGTCATAGTGGGCACAGGAATAGGCGGTATCAAGGAAATCGAAGAGCAGCACATAAGACTTTTGAAAAAAGGGCCGAGTAAGGTTTCTCCTTTCTGTATTCCAAGACTTATGGCCAATGCCGCCAGCGGGACTATTGCCATTCGTTATGGTGTGCGGGGTCCTAATTTTTGTGTTTCAAGTGCCTGTGCTTCTGGTAATCACGCCATCGGAGAAGCTTTTTCGAATATTGTTGGCGGACGAAGCGATATTATGATAACCGGCGGTGCTGAAGCCGCTCTTACGCCGATCGGATTGGCTTCATTCTGTGCTGCCCGGTCACTAAGCACTCGAAACAACAATCCACAAGCAGCATCAAGACCATTTGACAGGGACAGAGACGGCTTTGTTCTTTCCGAGGGTGCCGGAGTTATGGTTCTGGAAGAAGAAAGCCGCGCAAAAAAACGCGGTGCAAGTATATACGCTGAGCTCCTTGGTTACAGCGCAACTGATGATGGTTATCACATTACGGCCCCCCTGCCGAATGGAGATGGTGCCGCAACGGCGATGAAGCTGGCGTTGGTTGACGCCGGTGTCGATACAGACAAAATCAGTTATATCAACGCACACGGGACGTCAACCGAACTGAATGACGTTGCTGAAAGTGCAGCTATTAGATTTATTTTTGGCAAAC
>JBGVTO010000229.1:0-3847 GCA_041862635.1 Phycisphaerae bacterium
CAGACGCCTAAGTGTTTCTCGTTTCTTGTTTCGTACTCCCATAAAGGACTCTTTCCTGACAGTATATTTTTCGCTCATCATAACAAATACTACCGGTGTGACATATGTCAGGATGGTGTATACGGTGGGAATGAAATGTATCGATCATGTAACTCTTGGTGATACGAACACATGCTGGCCATGACCTCTGGGGCAATCCCTTTAGGATAGCTATGTTTGTCGTAGGACTTTTGGGTGTTTGGCTCATATGTATGAGTTGGGGATTAATTTAGGATTGTCTGCCGTCAACTATAAACTTCCCCTGACCTACCCCTAATAATGGTACCGAAGTCTAAATCACTTTTTACCTTCATTTCTATTTTTGTGTAGGACAGGCCTTTTAGTTTCTATTCTACAAAAAACTGTAAGAATGAGAACAAATTTATGATGATTTATAGACCAAAATAGCATATTGGTTCGTGTAATAAATGAAGAACGTTCTTTGTTTGGTCAGGAAACACTGAATGATATCAGACAAGCTGTTGATATGGAAATTCAAGTGTGGCAGCAGCGAGGCTCTTTGCCGGATTTACCGGAAGTATGGTGACTATTTACTGGCCCTGGCAGCGGCTCTTTTAAAAGATGTAAACGCAGCTGAAGATGTAGTTCATGATGTCTTCTGCAAGTTTATCGAATCCAGAGATACATTAAAGCTCGATGGAAGTCTTAAAAGCTTTCTCGGGACCTGCGTCGTAAATCTTGCGCGTGACAAGCTGAGAGCAAGACAATCACAATCCAGCGGATTGGATGAAGCAACAGCGAGGGTTTTGGATACCAATGAGCCACAAGATTATGCCATTTTTGGAGAAAAAGCAAGGGATTTGAGTCGTGCGATTGCGCAGCTTGCATATGAACAGCGAGAAGTGATAATGCTGCATCTTCAAGGCGGCATGAAGTTCAGGGAAATAGCTGGCCTGCAGAGAATTTCGATCAATACGGCTAAGAGCCGGTATCGATACGGCCTGGAGAAGCTTCGAACACTTTTAAGAGAAAAAAAATGAAATCAGCTAAAAACATAGAACAATCAATTAAGAAGTTAACCATAGAGTCCAGCGACCAGATACATGACAGGATTCTTCAAAAACTACTGGGAAAGCTGGACCAATCGAAGGAACAAACTTCTGTTGAATGGAAAAATATTTGGGAAATGATTGTGAAAAGCAAAGTAAGCAAAATAGCTGTGGCATTGCTTGTCATTTCTTCTTGGGTAGCGTGCTTTGTTTTATCCGGAAAAGTCACCGACCTGAAAGATGAACTGGAGAAGCAGCGAAGAGATATCACTCTTGCTCGACCTGATGATACAACCACCATCAACCTGTACTTAAGAGAGCACCAGGAAGTCGTCGCTCGATATGCTTCCACGAGTCCGGTCACATCACAGCCGGCACAGATGCGTGTGAACCGGCATGACATTCTTTATTACGAAATGTTTGACGATCAGCCAGCATATATGCGTCCCGGCATAATTGTCAGAGGACCTTCATCTCAGCGCCAAATCAGCCCGTCCGAAGCTCCCGTAATTTTCAATAGCCACACTATGACTCTTACCGAAGCGCAAAAAACCGCCGATTTTGATCTGGTGTTGCCATCATGGCTTCATCCGGGCTATAAGCTCGGTCAGATCAGAAGGATCGAGGGACATGACGCACTGCAACTGCTGTATACTGACTGCATCAATTCGGTATCGTTGTTTGAACAGCCTTTAGATGGACAGCGCGGGCTTTCGCGGCGGGATTTCAGAGAATACGCTGTATATCAAAACAAGGAACAAGTCGGAGGGACTATTCTCGCATGGAAGGATGATGTTCTTTCTTATGTCTTAATTGGTAATACCGAAATGTCACAATTAATTGATATGGCGTACTCAATCAGCGCCGGAAAATAAGAGGGCATAAAAATGAATAATAAAAGATTAATATCATTAACAATATGTTGGATTTTACTAATCGCCCCAGGCCTATGTGTTTTATCATTTGCGGATAATAAATCGGGGACAAATACAAAGGCTGAACAACACTTCGAAAAGGCAAATGAGCTGCATATACTCGCTAATTACGATGCTGCAATTGCAGAATATAAGAAAGTAATAAGCCTGTCACCAAACAGTAAAATCGCCCAAAACGCCCAATACTGGATTGGACAATTATATCTGGAATCCGGACAATTCGATGCTGCATTATCTGCATTTCAAAAACTTCTCGACGAGTACCCCACGAGCAAGATCATTGCGTCAACAAAGCTTATGATGGAGCGCGTTCAACAAGCAAAGAAGAACAAATCACTTCTCGAGGCTGTAAAAAAGAGCGATATTGAGCAAGTCAAATTGCTCATTTTAAAGGGTGCCGATGTCAATGCAAAGGTCGGGAACGGCGATACCCTCTTGCACATTGCGGCCCAGCTAGGTCATGAGGATGTGACGAGACTGCTCATTAGTAAGGGTGCCGAGGTCAATGCAAAAAGCAACTCCAACTGGACGCCGTTACACCGCGCCCTTAAAGTCGGTAACAGAGAAATGGTTGATCTGCTCATCTCTAAGGGTGCTGATGTAAATGCAAAGGGCATCTCGGACTTGACGCCTCTGCATTTTGCGGCCGATGGAGGCTCTCAAGCCCTAGTGCAATTGCTCATTGCAAAGGGCGCCGTAGGCCCTGCATTTCATTTAGCTGCTTGTCTGGGAGATTTGGCCCGCGTCAAGCATTTTTTGGACCAGGGAAACGATGTTGATGCAAAGGACGAATGTGGGTGTACACCCCTCCACTGGGCGGTCTGGACAGGACAGAGGAATGTAGCCGAATTTATCATTGCCAAGGGTGCTAACGTTAATACCGGGATGATGAATTTTTATATGTCGGGACGGACTCCTCTGCACCAAGCAGCTTCTGCCGGAAACAGAGAATTGGTCGAGTTGCTCATCTCTAAGGGGGCCGATGTGAACGCAAACTGCCACGGGAGCACGCCATTACACGCTGCTGCCTCAATAGGGCATCGCGACATCGTGGAATTGTTGATCACCGAAGGCACGAGTGTTAACGCGAAAGACATTAGGGGCTGGACCCCGCTCCATAATACGAGACGGAACGATAATAAGGACGTGGCGGAAATCCTTATTGCCCGGGGTGCCGACGTGAACGCGAAGGATAACTCGGGCCGAACGACCCTACACTTCATATGCTGGCGGGGCCGCAAGGACCTGGCCGAACTCCTTATCACCAAAGGTGCTGACATAAACGCCAGAGACAACCAAGGTCGAACTCCTATGCAGTGGGCGAAAGACAGAGGGTACATAGGGTACATGGAAATCGTGGAACTGCTGCGCAAGCACGGGGCGAAAGAATAATCACTCCAACCCGACCCGCGACTGTGGGAGGTGGTTTGTTGGAGAATCAGCTAATGGCTCAAATACTACCTGGCACTTACTTCATACGCTACGATATTTGGACCAATCCTACTAGCAAATCAGAGCGCACTGAGGCATCCGCGAAGAATTCAAGAATGCCACCATTTTCGCAAGTTGTAAAATGCCGGAATACCTCCAAAAATCCCCTCTTTCAGGAGCTAAAAACACCCTAATTTCCAGGTGACATTATGTCTCCAAAATGTCACCACAAATGCCAAATTTGACGATTGATGGAAGCGCCAAATCTCAAATTATTGCGAAAAAACAGATATTTTTTCATTAATATCGGATTAAGTATCCTGACATATGTCTCACCGGTTGATGTGTTATGATGTTTTTTGCCTTAGTTGGTGCTCTGCACCAACTTAGGAGGTTTACCGCTTTAGGGCCGGAAGATGAACGGAAGGGAAG
>JBGVTO010000230.1:0-4823 GCA_041862635.1 Phycisphaerae bacterium
ATGCTCCGGTTGTGGTTTTAGTGACACTCGCGATGAGGAATATCAGCTTATATCATCTTTTGAAGTTTGCCCTGGCCGTTGTTATTGCTGTGCCGTTATGCTTTGCTCTTGCTAACTTCATCAGGCAATTACCGCTGGCCAGACGAATCTTGTGATGTGAGGTAAGGCGAAATGCAAATTTGCTCTGTGTTCCTGACTTTTCAGATAATCAGCATAGTGTCGCCGTAGGAATAGAAGCGATAGCGCTGCTCGATAGCGTAATTGTAAGCGGCAAGGATATTTTCCAGGCCTGCAAATGCGGCGACAAGTGCGAGGAGGGTGGATTTGGGCAGATGGAAATTCGTAATCATTGCATCGGTGATTTTGAATTTATAGCCGGGCTTGATGAATAAGTTTGTTGTTCCGCTTACTGCTTTGATTTGTGAACCTGCGGCTATTGTCTCAAGGGTTCGGGTCGAGGTTGTGCCGACAGGGATTATTCGTCCGCCTTTGCTCTTCGCTTCGTTTATTATCCGGGCATTTTCCTCGTCGATACCGAATCGCTCCTGGTGGATTTGGTGGTCTTCGAGGTTTTCCGTGGTTACCGGTTTGAATGTGCCTGTTCCTATGTGCAGTGTTATGTATGCAAAGCGAATGCCGGCCTGTTTTAACTGCTCGATAAGACTGTCCGTAAAGTGCAGCCCGGCTGTGGGGGCCGCGACGGCGCCGGTATGCCGCGCGTAAACCGTCTGGTACCGCAATTTATCCATTTTGGCGAGGGCGGGGTCGTCGTCTCGTTTGATATATGGGGGCAGCGGTGGAAATCCGATTTTATCGAGGACGGTTTCTGTGTCTGCTTCTGTCTTTAGCCTTAGCAGGCATCTGCCCTCGGATTGCTTTTCGAGCAGTATGGCTTTGCAAAAATCTCCCCTTTGTTTGTCTTTTAGAATAAGAATCTCGCTGGGATTTAGTTTGCGGCTGCCTTTTAACATTGTATCCCAGGTTCTATCGGGGTTTTCAGCGAGGAATAAACCTTCGAGTTTTCCTCCGGTATCCCGACGTGCAAAAAAACGAGCGGGCAAGACTTTTGTGTCGTTGAGCACAAGGCAATCGCCGGGTGACAGAAAATCTCCGATATTGCCGAATCGGCTGTCGAGAATTTCACGGGTGGTGCGATTGAGAACCAGCAAACGTGATTCGCTTCGAATACGAAGAGGATGCTGGGCGATCAGCTCAGGTGGTAAGTAGTAATTTAACTTTACTGTCTTCATAGCCAAACGTTATCAGACCGTCAGCGAAATGACAAAAAAAATTTTTGCCGAATAACAAGCTAAATCAGAGGTTTAGGCAGCGGTACAAAAGTTCCCGCAAAAGTGGTTCGATATGAGGGACGATGCCAATACTGATAACAAGAGTCCAACTTACTTATGGGAAAAGTTTTTCAGAGGTGAGGGTTATGTCTTCAAGAAAGTGTTTTGACAGAGAAATAACTTCAATCACTGCTTTGGGCAGGAATGAGCTTACGCGACGAATCAGAGGTTTCAGAGGCCGATTTAAGTTAGATTTTACGGAAGATTACCTCAACAATATCAGCGTTGAAAGGTTGAGGCATATCCTTTTGGCAGCGTTAATAAACGCAAAGCCGCATAGTTAGGAAACTATATCAAGACCGCCGGTTTTAGTAATATACGCAACGGGCTCTATAAGCCAAAGAATTATGCTTATCTATTAGTTGGTGTATAACCCAATCTCCCCCACGTGGCCTTCTGCATTTTTTGCAAATCAGCCAGGCCCTCGTTGGTAGTCGGCGCATATTGATGCGGCGGATTTGCCATCTTGCCGACTTTTAACGTCTCTGCTCCTCTATACTTCCAGTAATCGCTGTGGCCATCAGCGAAAGAGACGTTCGTGCCGTCACCATGTCGGACAAACGGTGGGTCCCACCATTGGGGAATAACATAATGAATAGCGTAACTATCCGGAGTTATCCGGCCTTCGTCAAGAAAAACGAGTCTATATGCCGGAGCGGGGACGGTAATCTCTGTTCTCCTCTTAACCATCAACACCGTGTTGCCTACTCTCACCCCCTTGTTACCGGTATAAGTTCCAGCTGCATCGAAACAACCATTCATACCATAACCTGTGGAGTACGTGCGCATCTCTCCACGAATACCGGTCGGGCACCGGTAAAGCTTTTCGGTTTTGCAGTATGTAAACAGCGCACCGAGTCGGATAGCTTGTATTTGTATGTCTTGCGGTCGTTGTTCTCCCATCATGTAATTAGCGGCGCAATCGTTGCCTACCCAATAGCGCTCGCCCCTATGAGGACCAGATGTGGGCACGGGTGCAACGGGGTCGGCGTTAGGGGCCCAATGGGCTTCGCCGTTAACAATCTTGTCATCGTTATCATCTGCATACAAAATCCACGCCAGCGTCAATTGCTTTAGGTTGCTCAGGCAGGCGGCGCGTTTGCCCTGCTCACGGGCCCTGTTCAGTGCCGGCATCAGTATCGCCATCAATATGGCAATAATGGCAATTACCACCAGAAGCTCAATTAATGTAAAACCTCTTCGTTTGCCCATGATAGTGTTCCTTGCATATCTCCTCGTAGGAGAAGGAAAGCAGGCCTAGCCAGACCCTCCGGGTGGGGATTGCTAGGGGACTTGGACCAACATTTTCCCGGATACTCCCAGAGTGTTTCCACTCCTTCCTGCTTTCCTTTCAGAACTACTTTACTTTTGATAATCCTGTTTTATAAGTATGACAAAATCAGAGCTTCTTTGCCTGCTTTCGTGAAATGGTCAATCTTTTCAGTAGTCCTTAAAATTTCTCGTCCAATCCGGCCGGTTGGTCGCCCCACCGTCCGGCGGCAATCCCCACAACATGTCACCTGGATGACCCGCCGAAAATCAATAAGCACAAAAAATCACGTCAATAGTTTCGGTTAATACCCTAATCTGCCCCAGATAGCCTTTTGCATCTTGTGCAAATCCTCGAAATCATCAGGGCTTTCAGGCTGCATCTGGTGCAAAGGGTTTGCATCAAGGTAGGGAACAGCGGCGAGCTTGCCGATACGTATCGTTTTTGTGCCCATGTACTTCCAATAATCAGCGTGCCCATCTGCAAAAGAGACGTTAGTGCCGTCACCGTGTCGGACGAAGGGTGGGTCCCACCAGCGCTCATTGACGTAATGACAAGCGTAACTATCCGGAGTTATCCGGCCTTCGTCAAGAAAAACTACTCTTTGCGCCGGGCCTGGGCTGATAATCTCCGTCCTCTTCTTAACCCACAACACTGTTCTGCCTACTCTCTTTCCCACGTTACCGGAGAAAGTCCCTTCCCTGCGAAGACCATTCATAGAATCTACTATGGTGTACGTGCGCATTTCTCCGCGGACACCGGTCGGGCATCGGTAAAGCGTTTCTTTCTTGCAATATGGGTATAAGGCGCCGTTTCTAATAGCACTTAATTGGATTTCCATGGGCAAATGCTCGCCGGCCCAAAAATCTCCACAATCACCTCCAACCCACCACTTCTCACCTTTATGTATACCACTTGTGGGTACGCTGGCCAGGCCATTTCCACCGCCAGCTGATTCGCCGTTGACAATACTGTCATTGTTCTCATCTGCATACATAATCCAGGCAAGTGCCAACTGCTTGAGATTGCTAAGACAAACTGCCCGCTTGCCCTGCTCTCTGGCTCTTTGTAGAGCGGGCATTAATATTGCCATCAATATAGCGATAATGGCAACAACCACTAAAAGCTCTATCAGGGTAAAGGCTTTTCTTTTGTCCATAATAATAGTCCTTCCTGTATTTTTAGTTAGTTCTCTTTTTACAATACCGTTTTTTTATGATAGTTATAATTTTAATAATCCTTATAATGTCTCATCCATATTGGCCAGTCGCCCGGAGCGGCACCGCCGGCTGTGGTCCAGGGGCCGGCAACATCATAACTTTTGTGCCATTTTAAGGTCCAGAGCTCCTTAAGTCCAACTTTTCTGACAGAATAATCGCAGAATAGAGCGTTTAAGAATGCATTGTGACGGTCGACGCAATTGCGCTCCATTTCGTTTGTGTTCGGTCTGTCCGGCGGTCCTCCTATGATTTCGGGAGGATTGTCTGTCTCTCTTGGCCAGGCATCGACCCACCAGCTACCGGTAAAGAATGGTATATTATGAGCACCCGGCCATTCGGGCTTCCTCCAATGGTCCGAAATGGGGCTGCGTCCCCAGACACTACCCGATGGATTCGTCGAGCGAGGATTACACATCCACCCGTTTGGTCCGTAGCTACCTATCCATTCACCGGTTTGCCAGGCCTGGTAAAACCAATAACCTATACCCTGATGCACTCCTGAACCCAGTGCTCTTGTAGCCTGTGGGCAGCAGCGCATCTTCTCTCCGATTTTGAAAATCTCCAACATCGGCTCGAACCACCACCTGCCGCTGCCGCCGCCTGCGCCGCTAAGCCAGTATCCGTCGTTATCGTCACAATACATTGACCAAAAAAGGCCCCACTGATTTAGGTTGGCCATACAGGTAACAGCCCTGGCCTGTTTCTTTACGCGATTAAGCGCGGGCATCAGGATTGCCATCAGAAGTGCGATTATGGCAATTACAACCAGCAGTTCTATCAGGGTAAAGCCTTTTCGCTTGTCCATAATAATGCCTCCTTCTGCATGTTTTTATTTTTTTATTTTGCAATTGTATTTTATATCCCGCCAAAACCGAAATTTTTTAGTTTTTGTTCGACGGTTGTTTTTTAATAATCTTTAAGATGCTGCATCCATTCGGGCCAATCGCTCGGCTGGACACCGCCGCCGATTGTCCAGGGGCCGGC
>JBGVTO010000231.1:0-7560 GCA_041862635.1 Phycisphaerae bacterium
CAATTGATATCGCAAAAGCTCTCATTGAAAATTTCGGTCATGTAGTCCCTTTTCAACAACTTGATGAAAATAGTCCAGAGAGAGAGGCATCCGAGAAGATACGCACTGCGATAAGACGTCTTCGAAAAATAATCAAGTCAGCAGGAATCCCCGTTGTAATAGAAAACCGCAAAGCTGAAGGATATCTGATACTCACGTTGACCACATAAACTGCACATTTGCAGCCTTAAGCTGTCACACTCGGTCACAAAGAAACACACTAAAAACACATACGAATCAGCGTCTAGTCTCTAAGATATATTATAGATGACGAAGGTAAAGTTTTCGTTAGTAACTTCTGTCAGGTAAAGAAAATATTAATAAAGTGCTACCAATTAGGAGTAACGAATATGGAAATTAAAAAGATGCGGCTCAGTCAAATCCAGATAGCTAACTACAACCCCAGAGTAGAACTAAAACCCGGCGACCCGGCCTACGAAAAGCTAAAAAACAGTATACAAACCTTCGGTTTCTGCGAACCGCTTATTTTCAATATCAGGACCGGCAATCTAGTCGGAGGACATCAGCGTTTGACGGTGCTAAAAGACCTGGGCTACACCGAGGCGGAGGTTGTCGTAGTCGAGTTGCCGCTGGAGCAGGAAAAGGCCTTTAACATCGCCCTAAATAAAATCCAGGGAGACTGGGACGAACGAAAACTTGCCCTCCTGCTCGATGAGCTCACAAAAGCCCCTGAATTTAACGTTGAGCTTACCGGCTTTGAAACCGAGGAAATCAGCGACCTTCTCGACAGAGCCCTTACGGCAGATTTAACTCAAACAAGAGAGGAAAACTTCGACGTAGAAGAAGCGCTCGATAGGGAGAATCCCGCCGTCACACAGCCCGGAGAATTAATAGAGCTAGGCAATCACCATCTTCTATGTGGTGATTCCGGTAAGCTTTCAGCTTTAAAAAAACTTATCAGAAACGACAAAGTCCACTTATTCTTCACGGACCCTCCTTACAATTGTAATTACTACAGTGGCAATCGTCCTCAGCCGGAAAAGGCCCAGCCAAAGCAGTCGCGGCAGTGGAAACCGATTTATTCTGACAATGTAAATCAGGATGAATACATAAAATGGCTCGGCACAGTCTTACGAAACGTAGGCACCGTCGAGAGCCCCCCGCAGCACAAAAGCTAGAAGGCAAAGGTCGAAACTATGATTTTGGACTGAAAAATGGGTCTGGATTTTGGGGTCGTGGGTTCAGAGCGGGGGCGCGTTTCGAACATACGACCTTGCTCTCGGAGTCTCTGGACAATACAGCGTTTTTCTTCCTCTGCATCCTTATTGTTGTCTCCCCTAAACCGGATAACCCACCGTCTGGGCGAAAAGCACACGCTGTTCGGGCCGCAGTTTCAACTCCCTGGCAGTGTTTTGCCTGTCGCAATTATGAAACCATGCAGCCAGGCCTTGTGAGGCGGCAAACAGGAAAACGTTCGCAGCAATTAGACCTGTAGCGACATAGTAGTACGACTTCTGGACCTCAGGATCACCGATGTTCCGGTCCGGCTGTCCCGGCCCCTGATCGTACCTGGTTTGATCGACGACATAGAAGATATTCACCGGGGCCGTAGCCGCGGCCCGTCTACCAGACCTGGCCCGAAAGTCCCCGGCGACAACAGGTTTCAGACGGTGAGGAACTGCTTCATATATATAGACTCCTTCGGGCAGGGCCACGTAAAGATCGATTTCCTGCGAGTTACTCGCCGATGCAGCTGTTCTTCCCGGCTTTCCAAATGATGCCTTCTCCCGGTTTACTCCAAACGCTGCCCAGAGAAGATTGGACAGCACCTGTGGAGGTAGTTGATGAGAACTGATGTTGCGATTGGTCTTTCTCTCCCACAGGGTCGCCAGCACGGACTTGCCACCCTCAGTCTGTGGTTTCAAAAGTGTGATCGGTTGCAGGTCCTTGGCGAAGCTGGACACTGTACTGGCCAACATGGTGAATACCGGCACAGTCTTTAGGAATGTTCTGCGATTCATTTTATTCTCCAATCAAGTTTGACTGTTAATTCTGAGGATTCACTTTCGATATGATACCATAATTTTGCCACTACGACGAACCTGCCATTATGGTTTGGTGACCTACTGTCTGATACAGCAAGAAAACTCAATTTGCGGAAGGTTCCGAAAGTGCTCTTATCTGAGAGCTTCGTTACTCCGGCTGTGTTCGGAATAAAATATAGTCCCGGCTTTGATCGAACAACTTGTACTTTATCGTACTCGAACCGGAATTAAGGACCAATATTATCATTGTTATAGTCGTGAAAAGAAATTTCGTTTATCCTTAAGAATTTGAACCAGTATCATCGGTTCTTATTCGCTTTAATGCCTGCTGTAGCGAGCGATATCTAATATTCTCTCCATATTTGCCCTCCCATCCGGCCTTTGCAACAAGGTCACGAACCGGCCCTTTCATGCAGCAAAAGGCAAACTGAATCCCTCTTTCACTGTAAGCTTTAATGATATTCTCCAGGGTGTTGATAGCCACGGCATCAACATCGTTAATACCCGAGAAATCAAAGAGCACCCATCTGAGCTTCGAATCGCGTTCAATCCACTGCCTGAGCCGGTCTTCGACAAATCTCATATTGGCAAAGTACAGCGAAGCATCGACCCGAAATATTAAAATATCAGGATATGTCCGTGCCTGGGGGTACCGCTCGATATTGCGAAACACATCTTCGCTTTCAAGGTATCCGAGCTGTGCCATGTGAGGGTGAGCACTTCGCCTGATAAACAGTCCCAGTGAAAAAACCGCTCCAATCAGGATTCCCCATTCGACGCCCAGCCCGAGCGTGCATACAAAGGTCAGCGCCAGCGTCAAGGCATCGGCAGGTTTTATCCTGAACAGGCGAATCGGCTCTTTGATATCGATCAGTCCGACAACTGCGACGATGATAATAGCGGCAAGGATTGTATTTGGCAGATAATAGAACAGTGGTGTTAGAACAAGCAGAGTCAGCATAACAACAACTGCGGTAATGATGGATGCCAGTCCGGTTTTGGCTCCGGCCTGGTAATTAACAGCCGTGCGGGAAAAACCGCCGGTAACAACATAGCCCGAGAACAACGAGCTGATAATGTTGGCAAGGCCCAGACCGCGAAGTTCAGAATTAGCGTCGACTTCATATTTTTTCTTTGCCGCAACATATCGAGCCACTGAAATCGACTCCATATATCCTACAAAGACAATCGCCAGTGCCGCCGGAATAAGTTTGAGCCATTGAGCGGGGTCGAAATGAGGCAAAGAAAAACCCGGCAGACCTCCGGGTACTGTTCCAACTGTTTTGACCCCGGCATTCTGCAGCTTAAACAAATACACAATCAACGTCCCTGCAATTACGAATAGCAACGCACTCGGGAACTTGGGATACTTTTTCTTGATAATTGCTAAACCGACAATAGCACAGCCCCCAATCATTAATGTCGAAGGGTTTGTCCGCTGTAGATGTTTCAGAATAATCAAAATCAGGCGAAACGCCGAATCGTCGTTAGGTAATTGAATCCCGAGAAAATGTTTCGTCTGACTGAGGCAAATGACAATGGCCGCTGCAGAGGTGAAACCGCTTAGCACCGCGTGCGAGAAAAAATTAGCCACAAATCCCAGCCTAAGCAGTCCCGCGGTCATTTGCAGAATACCGACCATAATCGTCAATGTCACCACCAGGGAAACATACTCCTGCGAGCCGACCTTGGCCTCTTTAGAGCAGGCAGCGAAGACCAGCAAGGAAACCATTGCCACCGGCCCGACGGCTAAATGTCGCGACGAGCCCAGCAAAACATAGGCAATTATTGGAAGCGTTGAAGCATACAGCCCAACAACCGGGGGCAGGCCCGCCAGCATCGCGTAGGCCATCGCCTGCGGCACCAGCATGACCGCGACGGTCAATCCGGCCGCTATATCACCGCGCAGATTCTCCCTGCGATAATCCCTTAACCAGTTGATAATGGGGAAGTATTTCTCCAACAATAAACTTCTCCCTCAAAAACTATCCGCTTTGAATAGTTGTTAATCAGCCGGGAGTTTCAAAAAGTGCCGTTGCTTATAATCCCGCTTTTGCTATAAGAAGCAACAATAAAATAATCAATATTGCCACCGGGACGACAACAATCCATTGGTTCACCTTAAAAAGCTGCGGCAAAGTCAGTTCACCGAAATCCACCTTGCTTAAAATTGTTCCCTGCAGCTTCGGATACACCAGAGCAAAGAGCCACGCACCGAGCAGGATTCCAACCACACCGCCGAGCAATGCATCGAGTGCCCCAGTACCGGCAGCGGCCGCTACTGTCCCCGGACAATAGCCCAGAATCCCGAAACCTACGCCAAATATCAAACCCCCAATTACCGATGTCCCGATTGAGCCGGCTTTCGGATGTAATTTTGCCAAGCCAATACCGCCAAGCAAATGGACTCCTATCATCCCGACAAGCACCGCAGAGAGCATGATTTTAACTACGGTGAAATCTTTTAACAGCAGCTGCCCGATAATGATATCGTATTGTGTCACGCCGCCTTTCTGCAGCAAAAATCCAAAGACAATTCCCGTCCAAAAGCCGAGTGTCAACTGCATTTTTTTATTTCCGTGTAGTGTGTTCAGCATCTTTACAATCCCTTTGTCCTTAGACCAAAACGTGAAAAATTAACATGGCACTGGCTATTCCGCCGGCGAAAAAGCACAACGCGGCCAGCCAGCTGCTCACCGCGAGCTGGAGTGTGCCGCTTATACCGTGACCGCTCGTACATCCGCCGGCCCACCGGGCGCCAAAACCCATAATGACCCCTCCCGCCAAGGCAGGAAACCATCGGGCGAACCGGCCGGCCCCGATTGTCTCACTCCAAAAGCCCGGTACCCATTGCCATATGAACCGGCCCGACAAATGGGAGGAAAGAAAGGACCCCACTATCACACCGAGCACCAGCATCCATTCCCAATCGACAGCCGGGGCAAATTTCTTGTAGTATGGTCTTTCCTCCGCCTTTTTGCCCCGGAAGATTTTCTCGAGCATTCCGCCCGTTCTGGCGAATGCAGTCGAGCAACCAAGAGGCTTATCGGAAATGACAAAGGACACCCAGCTTAGCACGCCAATCAGTGCACCAACCAAATACGGCGACCATTGTTCCGCTCTTAAAAAATCCATGATTTGTTCTCCCTAACTGCATAATTATTACAAACAATATATTTACTCACCTGAGACTAATAAATTTACTGTCTTACCTGCGGTACATGAGGGGCCATACACATCGGACACTCGGCGGCAAAACCCGCTGCGCTGTACCCGGTCATACCACCGGCGACATTGTACAGCTCACCGAATCCCCGCTGTTTGAGCAAACTCGCACCAAGGCTCGAGCGATGTCCCGTACTGCAAATAAGAATTACAGGCTTGTTCTTATTCAGCTCGTTGTATCGCCGACGCAATTCCGGCGCAGGAATATTCACAGCACCTTTAATATGGTTGCTCTGATATTCTCCGATCGCACGCACATCAACCAAAGCCAGACCGCGTTGCTTGTTGGTCATCTCATGTAGTTCCGGCGCTCCTATCTGGTAAATGTGTTCCGTCGGCAAGCCCTCTTTGGACCATGCGAACATTCCGCCATCCAAAAAGCCTATCGCCCGGTCCAAACCGACTCTCTTAAGCCATACGTTGGCATCCTGGGCCTGCTGTGCCATGGCCGCAACCAGCAGGATGTCCTTATCGGGAGGCAAAACCCAGCCGGCAAAGGTCGCAAAATTCCCGCCAAAATCTACATGGAAGGCCCCCGGGACATGTTGGCCTCCGAAGGCTTCATAGTCCCTTATATCCAGAACGATTGTGTTTGGTTTTTTAGCCGTACGAGCAAATACCTGTGGTGACATAGCGGTTAGCCTGGGCAGTTTACCAACCAGAGACGGGCCCTTGCCGTTAATGGCGCTGCACCGGCTGAAATGGTCCGGTGCGGCGGGCATGTTGGTCGTCAGTGACTCAATAAACTTTTTCTTGTCTGTAATCTGCAGGGCGGTGTTATATTGCCTCTCATACCCGATTGTGCTTGTACGTTTGGCCCCCATAGCCCTGCCACATAGTGAGCCGGCACCATGAGCAGGATAAACCTCGCAAAAATCAGGCAGCTTCAGAAGCTTCTGGTGGAGATTGTCATATAGCTGAGACGCCAACTGTTTGGCTTTGCCCGGAAACAAATCCGGTCTGCCCACATCGCCGACAAACAATACGTCACCGCAAAAGATGCATACCGGCTCGGCTCCTCTGGATTTGTCTGTCACGATATAAGTAATATGCTCCGGAGTATGTCCTGGCGTATTCAGCACTTTTAGCTGCATATCTTCAATATTAAACCTGTCCCCTTCGGCCACGGCCTTATGCTTGAATTTGCACTTCGCCGACTTTGGCGCCACGATCGTAGCGCCGGTCTTTTGGGCCAGATCCATATGTCCTGAGATGAAGTCCGCATGAAGATGGGTTTCCAGGACATGTGTAATCTTCATCCCCATATCTCTGGCCGCCTCTAAATACACATCCACATCCCTTCGGGGATCAATGATTGCACACTTTTTGCTCCCACCAAGCAGATAGGAGCTGTGCGCCAGACCCTTAACAAAAAACTGCTGTACAAACATATCTTGTCTCCTTCAAATGCAGTATCTTAATCGGTAGTTTCCAGATTACAGAGAATCGTGTCTTTATCTTATTCGCCCATTCGCAGGGATTATATCATAACACTTTATTTGCGGCAACGATAACAAACAAATGATTATGAAAAACCATACGACCTTCCGGTATAATACCGTATCTTCTTCCATCTGTACCGGCTGAAATTATCATTAAATAAGTTTTTTTGTTTAGCATCTAATCCGGAAACATATTTCTTCAGCTCAACCATGATCGGAACCGGCACAGGCCGTGAGCCCATACTCTTCCCGGTCTTTTTGCTCCTTGTAGTGACTGAGCTGTTTTCAAAGTGAATATCCGATATCCTCCATGACTCAATATCCCTGAGTCTAAGGCCTGTGCCCAAAGCCAACAGAATTCTCATCCACATTGTCTTATATGGTTTAGCAGTTGATAATAATTTCTTTATCTGAGTGTTACTTAAGGATTTGACAGGCCTTTCATCTTCCTTCAATTCTTTGACTTCTATTTCACCATCTACGTATCTGTTTTTCCTACACCAGTTAATAAACGCTCTCAGGTTTCTGATGTCTTTATTGACTGTTGAACGTATTACCTCTTTGCCTCTTTCGAGTGTATACTTGTCAATAGCATTCTGCTTAATTTGTTTTGAGTTACATCCGCTACACAGCGGTACTGAATATTTGATGCGTTGCGCTAAGGGCTGTCTAAAACTGTGATTTTGAGTTGAAAAATGGGTCTGGATTTTGTCTTTAGGGGGAACATACGACCTTGTGTCGGGGTCTGCATGGCCGACAATAGATAAGTCTCATATATGTAAAGATTTACAGAAATTCACGGTTCCAGTAAACCGACAACTCCGACAATCATTAAGGGCAAATTCGAA
>JBGVTO010000232.1:0-15817 GCA_041862635.1 Phycisphaerae bacterium
ATGCCAAGCCAGCTGTCCTGCGTAATGTCCCACGCCGCCTCGGTATCACCAGTCAGATTGTAGGCATAACGCCAGAGGCGCTTCTGCCATCGCGAGACCAGTATTTCCAGGGCCTTGACGCTGCCTCCCTGGCAGTCCATCACCAATATTTCATCGACAAGTTGTTCGACCGACCTATCCACTCTATCTATCTTAGTCTGTCACTACTACAACGCGGTTCATTTTTCCCCCAAAAAAATCGTCATACGATAAATCCCTTTCTTAATCGCTAATTATAATTGCATACTGCTCATTTTTCCGCTATATATGCTGGGAAAAAATAAGAGCGGCTAAAAGCTTATGTAGAAAAAGAAGGATAAAATCCAGAAACAATAAAAAATAGAAAATAGTCAATAGTAAATGTCACTGGAGAGGTGTCGGAGCGGCTTATCGAGCAGCCTTGGAAAGGCTGTGTAGGGCTTGTCCCTACCGCGGGCGGCATTGTTGCTAAGGATCGCTTGTGCCGGTCTTGGAGCGGTGAAACTCACCGTTACCGGTGACGGTTCAATATAACGGATGCCAAAGGACGACAGCGGCGGCCTCAACTGCAAAGGCCATCTAACCGAGCTGTTGGCACAATCCACCCTACCGGTCAGAATGATATCCACCGTGTGTTGACCTGAGTAAATAGTCACAGGGGTACCGTCCACTTTTACCACGTCCCCGCAGGGTTCAAGGATCAATACAGTGCCGGGCGCTACTATCCTATGGGTGCTGATATCGAGCTTTACCAGCACAGTGACCAGGCCAGTAGTCAAATCGGCCCATTGTGCCTTGCCTACAAACACTACACGGTGGTCTATCCGCGTTAGTTTTATGGCAGGCAGCTCTATCCGGATAGCCGACAAGATACGCACGGAGGACAGGGCCAGCGTTTTAGGCTCATTGAGAACCCTTAATTCAATCTGCAGTTCGACCGGTTTGCGTTGTATGATCTGGGTCAGCGGGATTTGCCTGGATAGCGTTACGTTTACTTCCAGGGGCTTGCCCTGCAATATAATTGGGCCCTCAGCGGTAACCTTGACTCCATCAAGCCCCTTGACATCAAGCTTGATCTATTCGGACCATGGCATCGACGGTGCCGTTGTTGCTTCCAGTCGCAAACGCATTGGCCAGACAACGATACATTTGTCTATGTCCTCCCAACGTGGTTTGCCCTGCTCGGAGAGTTTGGCGGAAATGGTAACATTGGGACGCAGGTGACCGGCTGGAAGAACAGAGTATACTTGAATGGGATTGACAACAGGCAGCAGCAAACTCTTGCCAGTGGTTATCTGGCTTGGCCAGTGGAACCGCAGTGGTAAGCTGTAGTTTTTTGTTAAATCGAACTTCTTAGGATCGATATCCACCAACAACGTGAATGTTTGTGTCTGAGTTCGGCCGGTTACTATCATAGAGGGCTCAGTCAGCCACCGACACCCGGACAGAGGGCAGCTTATCTTTACGGCGCTTTTGTCAGGTAGGGTAAGTTCACTGCGGTTGGCTACAGTTACATCGAATTGGACCTTTGCCAAACCAGAAGCAGCATCATGCCATTCAACAGACCTTAGCTTCACCGAAGGAACCAGGGTTACCGTTCGCAGTTCGAGCTGGCCGGCATCGACAATAGTAACATATGGGTTTTTCTTCAAACGGGCAACCAGCTTACCGATCACCCCTCCCCAGCGTTTTACAACTATGGTTTGGGAAAGACCTTTGCTAGCACGGAAGCCGAAAAGCCTGTCCAGGTTGTCTTCCTGCTGCTCCAGCAGCTTTTTACTTCCGGTGTTATGCTCGCCGTCTGAGTAAAGGTAGATCACAAGATTTCTCGCTAGCCCTAATTGATTTATCCGTTCAATAGCCCTGCCCAGACCTGCAGCAATATTTGTCCTACCACCTGGTTTGATCTGGCCAAAGGCATCTGCCATAGCATTTGTGCTGAAGTAGATACGTTCAAAATCCTCCCGAATCTTATCGCAGAACGGAACCAATATTATAGGGGTCTTACCGCTGACCGGCAGTTGAGTCAGTGACTCCTTCATTTCTTTGCGTGCAGTGCCCAGCCGACTCAAGCTCTTGGTATCGGCAGCGTCCATTGAACCTGATACATCCAGGACCACAACACGCAGCAGATCTATGTCTTTGTCATTAGGCAGTGTGAGAATGGTTTGTTTGGTCTGTGGCGGTGAGGCCAGAGCCACCGCTGCATAAAAACAATATGCTAAAATCATTGTTAATCGCTTATACATAATCCGCTCCTTTCGTTAAGCTGAAACAAAAACAAAGTTTCATATTTACTTGCGTTATTTATCAATACACTGCATTCGCCAACTCTCGATACAGTAATCATGGTAGAGGACACCATAAAGAGGCTTGGAGCATGTACTGTGACGGAGCTTTATAAGTCACTTCCAAGAACAGTGATATATCCAACCTTGAAGCTAATAATTGAGTATTTCTACACCAAGGGATTCATTGCGTCAGACAAAGAGCACAAGATTGTCTGGATATATAATCCTCGACTTGTAAGAAAGTACAGGTCAAGGCCTGACTTGAAGGTGAGATAGTGGTAGAGATATACTTCGCCGATGAGAAGGTAAAGAAAGATTTCGAGAAGCTAAGGGCGAACGAGGAGTTCGGGGACCTTTACAGGTTTGTCTGCCGCGCCATGGGAGACATCAAGAATAGGCCAGATTGTGGAACTGCGATGCCCAAGAAGCTGATACCTAAAAAATACGTCAAAAGATATGGCATTAACAATCTCTATAAATACGATCTTCCTAATGCCTGGAGGTTGCTTTACTCGTTGGGCAGGGAGGGAATAGAAATAATAGCTATAATTCTTGAGTGGTGTTCCCATAAAGAGTACGAAAGGATATTCAAATACAGAGCGAGATAGAAAGTCCTATTGACGACTTGTTTGTATTCTCTGAAGAAAATGTTAGATTACTGCCCGACTACTTGTTAAGATCGCCGAAGCCAAGCACGAACAGTAAGTACTATTGGAATGAAAGGAATCATCGCATGGTAAAGAGAAAGAAATCCGTCAGAGGACCATGGTCAAAGGAGGAGATCGGGCTGCTTAAGAAACTGTTCCCGAACAGGAAAACCCGGGAGGTAGCGGATGAACTTGGACGGTCTCGCAAATCCGTGGAGATGAAGGCAACCAAAATGGGCCTCAAAAAGTCAAAGAAGTATCTCAAATCGCCGGGCCGAGCGTGACCGTGAGCAAGTCCAGGCAAAATGATTATAATTTTTCTCCAGCTATCTGTCCTTTGTGTGTGAGGCTTGTGTTGTACGATGGGGAAAACTGATTCTTGGTGAGTCGGATCATTAGAGATTTATTCGAATCGTTAATCTTGGCGACCATGTCAGAGGTAAAAGAAAACCGGCGCAGAGAACAGCGAATTGACTATGAGATTATCGTCGATGCCTATGACGAGACGGAACGGGCCCTGGGATGGTATTATTACCTCGAGGGCAAGCTTAACTTTCCCTTCAAGGCCAAGTGCAGCGGTAGAAGACTTACTTCACCGTTGGCAGAAGGAGAAGTCGTGCAGGTAGAGGCAATGGCCCCTGAAGATGAGTGTATGCATGTGATGTTTGTTGAGGTAGCCTGGCAGGGATGGAAACTGGCTGTGCCATTGTCTCAATTGCAACCAATCAAAGTGGATATGGAGACGGGGGAGGCTGTGAAAGACTGGCACTATTGGGTAGCAAGAGGATACCAGTTTTAACCGGCAAGGTAGCGCGCCTGACGATTGGAAAGGGGAAACGAAATAACGTAGAAATCCAAGGAAGGGGAAAAATGAGTGTTGATGAAAGAAGGCGTCAAAAGAAGTTAATGAAGAAGCGTAAAAAAGACCAATTGAGGAAGAAAAAACGGGCAGAATCGGTCTTTTTTGGTGTAGTCAGTGAGAAAAAGAGGATTCTGGCAGCCAGAGGTTTGCCGCTTTACGAATGCCTGATTAACCCATCCTGGAGAGACCAGGGGCTGGCCAACATCCTTATCACCCGCCGCCAGCCTGACGGCAACATTCTGTTCGGCGTCTATCTTGTGGATGTGTTCTGCCTGGGGTTAAAGAACACCTTCTGCAACACGGACTTCCCGGTGTGGAAATACGAAGCCGATGTGCGCGATAAACTCTATAGGGAGGAGGAACCTATCGAGTGCCCTGTAAGTCTGGCTTATCATATAATCTATGGTGCGATTGAGTTCGCCGGACGATTCGGATTCAAGCCGAACAGGGATTTCAAACTGTCGCAGTATATCCTGGAGCCCTTGGAGAGCTTGGAACCCTGCGAGGGCGTTGAATTCGGAAAAGATGGCAAGCCATTTTACATAGCCGGCCCCGCGGACAATGTTAGGCATGTTATGAGACAGCTCGAGTCAGCGGCAGGTCACGAGAATTCTGGATTTCTGTATAGTCCCAGCGAATTTGAACCTTTTACAGACGACTGATTTGTGCCGTAAGGAACGGCCATCAGGAGTTCTTCCGGCCAAGTTTTGGGGGCAAAGAGGCTTCCGCAGAGTGGTCTGAAAACGATATCCTATACTCAGGTTTGGTTGCTTCCGCTATTGTGGTAGTCAGTTCAGTAACAGGCTATCACGGGCCGCGATAGCTTCTGCTCATTCGTCCCACGAGAGTTACAGATAGCAACCCCGAAAAGTTATTGACCGCTAAATCAGTTCCGATGGCAAGACAGGCAGGTCTCAACTGCTTCGCTATTTCCATAAGACTTTATCCGTTGATATTGGTCGCGAGAAAACTGATTTTTATTGATGAGCCGACGATAAAGCAGTTCTAAATAACATCTCGCTTCATCAATATTACTCTCAGATAGTCTGCCTTTGCGTAAGACCACCCTGGTATTTTCCCCATAATCATCAAGTTCGTCCACATCTACACTCAGGTCTGGGTCTTTTCTGGAAATATAGGTCAGGCCCCATTGGTCAAAGTCAACGGGCACATATTGTAAAGATTCCAGGGCCTCCTTGATAGGTTCTATGCTGCTGGCAATTTCAGCTTCCAGCTCAACCTGGTATTTGCCGTAACGGGAAGGGTCCGGGCCGGTTCTGATGCAAATACCATCTCCGTAGTGTTCCATGGTGGGATGTCCAAGGAACATCGTATCCCCCTAAGGAAGATAAGATGTATAACCAAAGATTGTTATAAGAAGCTCAGGTCATTTCTTGACCAGTGTCAGTTACCCGAGAAATTTTTTCAACAGGTTGTTTTTGATAGAGAATGTCTAATTCAGGTGAATAAGTTGACGAAGATTGAAAAATGATTATACTTGCATGTTGACAGACCAAAACGAAAGGAGAAGAAATGGAACGAATCAAGAGTTCATTGGATAATGAAGTTTTTCTTAGAGCCCTGCTTATATTAACAGTGTGTACAAGTAGCTATGCAACTCAAAAGGTGACAGGCAAGGTAAGTTTTGACTATGTGAAGGCGTTAAATAATAAGGACTCGCAATTCACCAACACGGCAGACATCAATCGCGATGGGAAGCCCGATATCCTGGCCTTCAAAGGAGGTGAAGGTGGATTCATCAGTTGGTATGAGTACCCAAGTTTCCACCAACATATTGTCAGAAAAGGCAATTTCAACGCCGGGCGCCCATTGGCAGCAGATGTGGATCGCGATGGGGATATGGACATTGTCGTCGCCCGAAACAGCGATCGGCATATCTACTGGTATGAAAATCCTCTACCGCAAAGCAATCCAATAAAAGGCAACTGGATAGAACACCATGTCGGCTCAACAACAAATGCCAGAAAAGGAGATTATATTAAAGATTATGGGGTCGCAGACTTTGATCGTGATGGTTTAAAAGACATTGTGGTTTGCACTTTTAATGATCCCGCTGAGATTTTCATCTACTTTCAGATAAACGAGAATACCTGGTACAAGAAAACGCATACCTATATAAACGGTCATGAAGGACTTGATATCGGAGATATCGACGGAGATGGAGACCTGGACGTGGTTACCAATGGCCGTTGGTTTGAGACCCCAGCCAATCCGAGAGACAACAGTCTCATTGAGCATGTAATTGATAAAAAATGGCACAACCAAAGCGGCGGTTGGCAGAGAAATGCCACGATGATTCGTGTTGCTGATATCGATGGTAATGGCAAGCTGGATGTAGTAATTTCGCATTCCGAGAAGGAAGAATATCCTGTTTCCTGGTATAGTGCCGATGATCCTAAAGGCAAATGGACAGAACATCATATCGACCCATACTATGGCTGGTGCCAAACGTTGGATATCGGTGACGTTGATCTCGATGGAGATTTGGACCTGCTCGCCGGCCGATTCACAAGACCGAACCCACCGGAAGTTCCTGCACCTCATGATATTCGCATTTACTACAATAGAGGGGATGGCTTAGGTACTTGGACAAAACAAATCGTTCGCAGTGATGGCGGTATTTATTTTGGTCATTTGATGGATATTGACGCAGATGGTGACCTTGATATAGTGGGATCACGTACTTATTGGACTGGGCCGATTGAAATCTGGAAGAACAAGATTAGCAGGATACGAAGGCAATAGAAAGCATTCGCTACTTTGGGCAGAGTTTTGCCTTGTAGACGTTTTTCATAAGAAAACTCATCATTGCAATTAATCGGAGGTAATGAAATGAAACAGAAAAGAGGGATTTTTCGATTCATAGAAATTAGTAGCTTGATTATTGGGTGTCTTTTTGTGTCGACGACAGCAATGGGAGAGACAAAGAGGATCAAATGGCAGCATCTTTCGAGCACAAAAGGCCAGATACCTATACCTGATGTGGGCAGGCAGGTAGCAACCTTAATACTTGATATTGACAAAGATGGAATGAATGACTTTATCATTGCCAGTTATGAAAAGATTGCCTGGTTTCAAAGAACAGCAAATGGTTGGAAAAGATCCGCAGTTGAAAACGGAACCAAAGGTGTCCGTATCGAGGCAGGGGGTGATTTTCATGATATTGATGGGGATGGCGACTTAGATATTCTCGAAGGCGCACAGTCAAGAGCGGGAGAGATATGGTGGTGGGAAAATCCCTGCCCCGACTTCCAGCCTGAGAGACCTTGGAAGCGGCATCAAGTCATTACAGTGGGAGGCACACATCACGACCAGATATTTGGCGATTTTGATGGCGATGGAAAGATCGAACTGGCCTTCTGGTACAACGGGGACAGGAAGTTGTTCCTGGCAGAAATCCCTGCGGATCCAACCAAGGCTTGGCCAGTTACCCAAATCGCCCAGCTCAGTATGGACAAGCAGCGGTCCGAAGGATTTACCAAATTAGACATGAACAGAGACGGCAAGCTTGATATCATCGGTGGAGGCCACTGGTTCGAGCATATCGAAGGCAAGACATTCCGTGCCCATCCGATCGATAATGACTATCGTTTCACCCGTTCGGCGGCTGGCGACCTGATCGAAGGTGGATGGCCTGAAGTGGTGATTGGCTCGGGTGATGGCGTGGGACCGTTGGCACTGTATGAGTATAAAAAGGGCAGGTGGACCAAGCGGGTGCTCATCAAGCGCGTGGACCACGGTCACAGCTTGCAGGTCGCGGACATCGATGCCGACGGACATCTGGACGTCTATACAGGAGAGATGTACAGGCCCGGCGCTGGAGCGGCGTGCCGACAGTGGGTACTTTATGGCGATGGAAAGGGCGGCTTCGATATCCAGTTGATTTCCACTGGCATTGGTTGTCACGAAAGCCGCATCGGTGATCTCGACGGTGACGGTGACCTGGACATCCTGCAGAAGGACTTCCAGCAGGACCAGCGGGTGGATGTTTGGCTCAATAAAGGAACTCGCCTTGGTGCCCGAGGAGTTGGGACAAGTGTCAGTTTCAAAGGACCGGTTGGGCTTCAACTTTATAGTCTTCGTGACATCTTCAAGAACAATGTGCCATTAGGGCTTCAGTTCACTCGTAACTTCGGCTTCGTCGAAGTGGAGCTGGCCGGCACGTACGGTCTGACCCCCGCCCAGTTTCGACAGCGCCTTGAATGTTATGGTTTGAAGCCCATAGCGGGACACTGGTCCTTTGAAGAATGGGAGAAAAACCCGGAGTCCATCGTCAATGAAGCAAAAGAGATAGGCTTGGCTTACGCTGGTTGTGCGTGGATTCCTTATCAAAATACCTTCGATGAAGACGACTGCCGTCGCGCGGCGGCTGTCTTTAATCGCGCAGGAAAGGCCGCTGCGGCACAGGGCATCAAGTTCTTCTATCACAACCACGGCTACGAGTTTGTACCGCACGGCGATGGCACGCTTTTTGATTTACTGATCAGGGAGACAAAGCCCAATCTGGTTGCTTACGAGATGGATGTCTTCTGGACCGTCCATCCTGGTCAAGATCCTGTCAAACTGCTGCGTCGCTATCCCGACCGATGGGAACTGTTCCACATCAAGGACTTAAAGAAAGGTGTATCTACAGGTAAACTGACCGGCTCAGAGGATGTCCGCAATGATGTGACCTTGGGTACGGGCCAGATCGATCTGCCTCGGATTCTGCGTGTTGCGCAGGAGATCGGCATAAAGCACTATTTTATCGAGGACGAATCACCCTGGGTAACGAATCAGATTCCTCAGAGCTTGAAGTTCCTCGAAGCGCTTTCGTGGTGAGAGATGCTCGGGCAATGTACTGGCACGTGACATAGAATCCAGAGACACCATTATAGGAAATGAATCATGAGTGTTAATCGAAGTATAGGCTGGCGGCGTATTCGCCTGTTAGAAGTCGTCCATCTGCTGTTCTTTCTCATTATGCTTTCCGGGAGTGTTGGTTGGGGGCAGTCCAACCTTGTAACTTATTCCCGCATACCGTTTAGCCATCGCGTCCTGGACACCGAAGGCGGTCATGCCCAAATCGGTGACATCAACGATGATGGCAAGAATGACATAGTAGTCCATCATCAGAGATATCTGGCCTGGTTTCCGTATCCGGGCTATCAAAAGCAGATAATTCAAAAGGGTAATTTCTCCGGTGACAGATTCTCCATTGCCGATCTGGATCAAGATGGTGACTTAGACTTGGTATCCGGCAAGGGCCGTGACGACACGAATTATCAGATCCGTTGGTATGAAAATCCCCGATCGGCAGATCAACAGACATTATCTTGGCGCGAGCATGTGGTGGGTACCCAAGGTCAGTACATCAAGGACTTGATGGCCGCGGATATGGACCAGGACGGCCAAGTGGACGTCATTGCCCGTTCCCATGGCTATACTTATATTTTTTTCCAGCAGACAGATGGCTGGAGGCCCAGGCGAATCAATCATCCCTTCAAGGAGGGTCTGGCCCTGGCTGATCTGGATCTAGATGGTGACAAAGATATTATCTTGAATGGTTTTTGGCTGGAAACCCCGACCGACCCCGAACGTGACCAGTTCACGCAACACGCCATCTCCGATAAGTGGTTCACTCAAAAAACAGGTACCTGGCAGGATAACTGTGCCTCTGTCGCAGTGGGTGACATCAACGGTGACGGGCTAGTAGACGTGTTGTTGTCGCATTCAGAAAAGGTCGGCTGGCCTGTGGCCAGGTATGCGGTGGATTCACCCGCACAGGCAAGAACTGGTCTCTGGCGGGAACATGTGATTGCTGAGGTGTTCGACTGGTGCGAGACCCTGCAGGTGGGCGATATCAACGGCGATGGGCATATAGATGTCATGGCCGCTAAATTCGAACGGGACCATACGAATCCCAAGTATATGAATAAACCTCCATTTCCCATCGTGGTCTTTTACAACCTCCAAGTCGACGGATCGCAGTGGATCAGTCAACAGATCACCCATAGCGGGGTGTACGCTGGTGTCCTTGGTGACGTGGGTAGTGACGGAGATCTGGACATCGTGGGCCCGCGCAGCTATTGGACCGGTCCGCTCGAGCTGTGGGAGAACATGCGCTGCAATAAGCCGTTTACCCTGAATCAGTGGCACTACATTCAGGTCGATAACAAGCGAGACAAACGCTATTTCGGGTTATCGTTCGGTGATTTCACGGGAGACGGTTATGTGGACATCGTAGCAGGCAAGTGGTTCTACCGCAATCCCGGCGGGAATATGACAGGCCCTTGGGAGCGGATCGATATCGACGATCAGGTCGATGCCCTGGTGGTAGTGGACGTGGACGGTGATGAGTTCGGCGATATCATCGGCCTCAAGCCCAACGAGCAGTACTGGTACGAAGCAACAGACAAGGACTGCAGCAAGTGGCGTAAGACGCGCATCGGCTCGTTGCCGATTGATGATCATCGCCTGAGCACCCAGATATACGGTGTCGGGCAGCTCATTCCCGGAGGCAAGCCGGAAATCATCTTGTCGAACTATTTCCTTGAAATCCCAACCCGACCACAGAAAGGCAACTGGCCAAGCACCAAGTATAGTCCGGAAGGAAGCGGCTATGCGATCGGAGATATTGACGGGGACGGTCTTCTTGACATCGGCGGCAGCTATCGAGTGCAGGGAAAAGGTTTGGTACCCGGCACGCGCAATGTCACTTGGGGGTGCAGTCGAGTTTGCTGGTGGAAGAATCCCGGCAATGGCGAAGGTGACTGGCAGCGTTTCGACGTGGGCACGGCCACCCATGCAGATCGATTTGCGTTAGTTGACCTGAATGGAGATAGACGCCTTGACCTGGTGATCACGGAAGAGCGCTATCCAGGTCACGTGCCCAATGGGAGTTGTTATTGGTTTGAGCAGCCTTCTAATCCTACCGAGCCCTGGTCCCGTCACCTCGTCGTAACGCAGTTGTCTATGAATAACCTGGATGTGGGTGATATGGATCGAGACGGCGATATCGATCTGATCACCTGCGAGCACACGATGCCCCATCAGGATAAAACAGCGCCTGGCGGCATTAAACTGGAGATCTGGGAGAATGACGGTCGGGGTCAATTCACTTCGCGGATCGTGGATCGCGAGAAAGAAAGCCATCTTGGCGCCCAATTTGTGGACCTCGACGACGATGGCGACCTGGACATCGTCAGCATCGCTTGGCGTGACTATCAGTACTTGCATCTCTGGCGTAACGATGCCGTCGGTAAGGAGTGATCGTGATTGAGCGAAGCACGCATTTCCGCGGCTTTGAGCCGCTTACGAATTAGGTGTAGGCCATAGACAGCACATTGAGCACCCAACCAGTCAGGTCCTACACGCACACGAAGCGTTTCTGAATGTCCCTGTTTTTATGAGTCGGCGCCTACGACCAACATACAACTTTACAACCCGTTATCTACCAATTTCGCAAAAATTCCCGTACCATAAACTCTGGCTAACAATGATTTTTGAAATAGTAAAAATTTTTCGCCGGATTCAATGCCCATTTTCAACAAGAGTATCTTTTAAAACAGCTATAGGCCATTCGAATGGCGAACTCGTGTTGAAGGGTGTCATTTATTTTCGCACAGCCATCCGCCGCCTACGGCATTTGTTGGTAGCTTTATCTGAACATTCCTTGCACCACACCGCTAATCCATCTTTATGTCGTTGCTTTTTGTAAAACTCACTCTCAGCCTTCCACTTCCGACATCTGCGACATCGCTTTTCTTTGACACCATTAACAATCCTCTGGGCCTCTTCGTATGTATAGTATCTTTTCACAGTTTTAGCCTCTTTCCTATAACGCTTCAGCGACTGCTCGCGGTAGCATTCTCTGCACCAAGATTTCAGCCCGTCTCTTAGACGGTAAAGCCATGCTGTTTGCCAGATTATTAGCAGTGGAGAGGCCGCTCGCTGCCGGCAAGCACCAGATCGATATTATTGGCGTGTATTGGCTCTGCACTCCATACATAGAAACCACCGCCCTGTTCACAACCTTTAGAAAATCACGTCGCGTGATTGCGTCGATGTGTGAGGTGAATGAAGATTTGGATTATTTCATCGCTGAAGCTCTCCTGATGAATGAGTATCTCTTGTTTCTTATCATGGTTCTATGGTTTTACTTCCTGCCAGACCTCAATCCCAGAGAAGTTGGCAGCCCCGCCGGAACTTGTAATGCTAATCACACCATCGGCAACGGTCGTCACCCATGGACCTATCCGTCGCCATTGACCTTCCTGACCGCTGTAGTAGTCCCGCGTGACTACCATTCCCTGCAAAGAAATGCTGAAAGTTTCAGGATTATTGTCCTCCCAGAGATATGCATACACGGCGTACTTGCCGCGCGGCACGCGTGTTACTTTGATTTGCACGCTGCGGTTCCATCGAAACGAATGAATCATTTTTGCCCTCAACTCGTTCGTAGGCGGCCTGAGCACGATATTAGGACTTTCGACCGCGCGGTCGTTACAAATAAAGTCGGGGGCATCGTCCCCTTGCCACTTGTTGCCGTCGATCGTAATAGCAGGACCGTTGAGATTGATTCCCCGATAGAATTTCCATTTCCCCATCTGGAGCCGAGGCCCGCTCAGCTTCTCGATAGGCGTGCTCAGATACTCTGCAAGAGGCCGGACCTCAATCGGTGCCTTGACCGGATCGCCGCTGACATTCAATATTACCCGCCTGTATGCTGTCAACGACGGTTCACCTGCATCTACTACTTCCAGTATAACGTGAATCGTCCTGCCCGATGCTTCCTTCGGCACCGTCACAATGGCCAGGACGGAATTACTTCCACGAATCGGTGCGTCCGCCCAATAGCTGCCTGCTTCCCGGTAGATCCACCACTTGTACGAAAGCTTATCACCGTCAGGATCCGATGATCCGCTCGCAGTCAACGTGACATCTTGCCCCGGATCGACATCGATGTTGAGAACCTTTTTGGTCTTGTCTCCGTTACATACAGCCACCGGTTCATGATTGCACTTCTCGTAGGGCTTGACACACCAATCCATGCGCGCTTCGAAAGAGTTTTGATAAGCTTGACGCCAGCGATGGATCGTGTAGAGCATATCCAGCCGATTCCCCATCCGATCCTCGGCGGGGATGTACTCGTTGCCCCGTCCACTTCGTTGGAACCGCCCACCCCAGTTGCCCCATTCCGGATGCTCCGGGTCGCTCAGTCCGTCCGGCAGCAAATAAAAGAACGAAGGTGTGTCGCCCTCCTTGACACCGGCTTTGCCGGCCGCCTTAGCTGGATAGACAGGCCCGAGCGGTCCGTGTTTGGTGCGAACGTTCTTTTCCAACCACGCAGGTGAGACGATCTCCTGATCTCCTTCCTTCCAGATGCCGCGAAACAGAATCCGTGAAAAAATCCAGAACACATCGGGATGATTCTGTTTAACCCAGCCAGCAGTGCGGTCTTGATCAGCGATAGAGTGAATCCGGATTTTCCGCTTAAAAGCGGTAAGCTGCTCATCGGAACGACTCTGTCCGACCTTCCATATCGCCTGGGCAAGCTCACGTGGTCCGCCCCAGATGGTGAACCAGACAGGTCTCGGATCATCTTTGTCCAAAACTTTAATGATCCAGTCCGAGGCTTCCGAGTCCATGCCCGGCCCAACCTTATGCGGATCGCCGTTGTGACCGTCCTTGACAAGAGCCATCAGGCGTTCATGGGACGGATAATCGGGCCGGTGTTTCCACAGGTTAGGTAGGACTTTGCCGTACGCATCGACAATCTCACGGATTAGTTCGGGCCGTGTGGTCTTGTAATGTCCGTGGCCGAACCCGGTACAGAGCCCTTCGACATCGAAGTCACAAGTATAAAGGAGAAATCGCACCATCGACTGTCGATCGTCTGGGTCGCCGCCGATATCCGTCATCACAACTACGCGAGGTTTGTTCACTGCCGCCTTACAAACCGGCAGCAGTACCGCAAGAGTTACAATCAACAACATTACTCTTCTCATTCTGATTCTCCTAATCCAAGGCTATTCGACCAAAATAACTGTTAGTCATCTCGTGTAAGCACGATTGTTGCCTTTCGGACACTAAAGCTGTCTTCGCCGGAAAACACAAGATAGAGTTCGCGTCCGTCCTCGCTCATCCACTTGGCGGGGAAGTCGCCGTGCTCTCCGGGACCGACATCCCATTTCTCCGTATAGAAGGCCGTTGACCAGGGACCCCACGGCTCCGGTGCATCGTACACACCGAAGCCACCTTCGAACCGGGTGTCGCCGCGGTCGGGGCTGCCTTTCGGCGCCGGGATATGCTGCCACCAAAGGTAGCGACGCAACGGCGCATTGTAAGTCATGGCAGATCGAAGACATCCGTCGGTGTGCTGGAAAACCGCTCCCCGGCGTTTCAAATCGCTTGTCCAGACCGGTTGGCCGGTCTGGTTTATTCGCTCAAAGAACTCCCAGGCCTCTCGCTCGGTGATTCTATTCTTTGGTACGCGCATGAGTATAAAGCTGTCTGCTGGGGTATCAGCTAATGGACCGTTGTGCGAGTAGGAATACACGTAGTCATCTCGGGCCTGGTCGTTATCCTTCCCGAAGTTGACGAAACCCATCAGGCCGAATTGCGGAAACTTCCAGTCCGCGAAGGTCCACGTTCGAGCATGATCGCGAGACCAGGCCAATTGGGCTTGGCCGCCCCGTCGATCGGCGTGTCCGGCCCAAAGATACAGCACACGATCGACCGAGATAAGGCCCCAGCCCTTTTCCCCGGAACGCCCGCCCCCAAGCTTCTCGGCTGTAGAACGGATGTTTATGCCCTTGAAATTACCTGGTCCTCCAATGATACGTGCGAATCCCATGCTCAGCTTCTTTGGCACTTTGGGCTTAAAACCCCAACCGTCTCCCCATGTGATGTATATTGTATCATCATCGGCCCAAGTGACCGGCAAGTTATCGCTGCCGATCGCCCTGCGAACGATTGTATCAGCCGGAGCCCAAACTATTTTTTCGATAACCGGACTAGGTGGATAAGGCGGACCCGCCGAGATTGCAGGACAAATCAATACACAAAGTGTAAGTTTCAGAATTAAGGAATTCATATCGATTTTCTATAAAATAGTTGTTTGACGAGTAATCCTTACTGATATCGATATAGTCATAAGCATCTGTGATTCCTATGGTTGCCCGAACGTCGTCGGCAATCCGGCATTACACCGTCTTGTGGCCGCTGTAGCAATCGAGCTTCTCCAGCAGACCTCGGAAATAATGATGGGCATCTATGTACCGCTGGTCAATCGTCTCAAGAGTACCGAGCTTATGACCTTTCACAATTATCGGCGAGCACTGCTCGTGAGACAAGTAACCATTGTAGCCAATATCCTTACATGCCTTTAGGAAGACCTCCCAAGGCAGCGTGTCCTTAGGGCTGCCCGGCGTTACTTCCTCCCAACTGTAAGGAGCTCCACCTACGGTGGCAGATTTCGCCAGGGATATGGTATGTGAATAGACCATAAGCCCCTTCATGCTGTGGACGGTATTCCTTACGAAGTCATGGTCGAATGACTCGAACAACGGCAAATCAAGCCCCACCTTCAGGCTCTCGACACCTACTTCTTCAATCATGGCCAGCGTTTCTTCATTGTTGCCCGTAATCTCAGGATGGGTCTGGAGTGCCAAGTCAATACCCTTGTCCTGCGCATACAACGCCGCTTCTGTAAGACCTTTCCTGACCTGATGCCACGCCTCCATGAAGTCCTCATTCCTTGACACTCTCCTGGAACGTGCTTCGAAAGCCGGGGAGCCGTACCCTTGGCTTGCATATGGATTCTGGAAATAGCCGTAGAATGCCGCGAGAACGCGGACTACTTTGGCCCCAACATCTTTCGCCAGGTCAATGGCTGATCTTACGTACATTATTTCTTTTTCCTGCGAATACAAAAGCACGTGGTTGGCTTCCTGGAAGTTCGTACAACACACAACGCCACCGAAGTCAAGATCAAG
>JBGVTO010000233.1:0-33766 GCA_041862635.1 Phycisphaerae bacterium
GGTATGTAACAGAAAAAGGGCCGGTCTTTGTTCTTCTCAATGAACCTGACTGCTGCGTCGGTCAATACATCGGTGATGTAGCCTTTGGTTTTGACTAACCGGCCATTGTGTTCGAGCGTGGTATCGAAGTAGTTGTTCCAGTGTCCGCTGCAGAAGCCTAAGAACTCATCGAAGCCCTGCCCGTTAGGATTATAAGGGTAATGCGCGCCATTGTGCCATTTGCCGAAGCAGCCCGTAGCGTAGCCGGCCTGCTTAATCGCCTCGGCGATTGTAACTTCCTCGCTGCGCATATTCTCGTAGCCGCGGGTTACGCCGTGGGTACCGGTGCGCAGATGGTAGCGGCCAGTCAGCAGACTCGCACGGGTCGGGGCGCAAACGGGACTGACAAAAAACCGGTCAAACCGAGCTCCATCAGCAGCGAGTTTATTCATAACCGGTGTGTCGATTTTGTCGTTGCCGTGCGAGTGAATGTCACCCCAGCCCTGATCGTCGGTGATAATGAGGATGACATTGGGCAGTTTTCTATCGTCTGCGGTCACCTGGTCTATAGCTGCACAGCCGGGCAATACCGATAACGCTTCGGCCGAGACTGCCAAAGAGCCGGCTTTCTTCAAAAATTCTCTTCTTGTTTGCCTGCTCATAACTCTTTACTCAACTTTCTACAAAACTTCTGCAAAACTTCAGTTTCTATTATAGACGTTTCGCATAGACATAATAAGCACCGCGAGAATTGCCCCTGTTATCCGTAAACCATGTTTGCAGGCGTGTCTTGCCGGCTTTGAGTTGCAGCCGGAACGTTACGGCGTGCGCATCTCCGGGAACGGGCATAGTCATATCCGCATCTGCAATCTTGAGTCGGGCCTCGGTGACGGTAATGGCCTTGCCGCCGGGAATGGCTTCGTTGATAGGCGCATCCAATTCCTTTGGCCAACGCCGCAGCTCAAATTGATACTCGCCATCACGCGCGACCTCCACCGCCCAGAAACCATTGGCCTGCATCCCACTGCGGACGGCGCCCTGGTTCCACGACACTTTCGGTGTGTGCCAGTCGTGGGACATTAGTCGAGTGGGATTCTGTTTGTCCGAACCGATAATGATTTCGCAATACTCATCGAAACGCAGGGAAACATCAGCCCACCAATCTTCGTAAGCCTTGCGCAATTTCTCGACGACCTGGGGTTGCCCGTCGGCGATGTCATTCTTTTGGCCCGGGTCGGCCTTTATATCATAAAGCTCCTTGCCGTTTATCAGCCGCCAGCGGTCGGTCATAACCGCGCTTTTACGCCACTTTTCCGGATGTTCAATTCGTTGAGAATCGGTAATCAGCGTACGGTCAGGCCAGTTCTCGTCCTGGCCCGTCAAAAGCTGAACAAGACTATCGCCATCGAACTTCACTCCGCGGGGTATCTTCAGCCCGCACAGCTCGATAAGTGTCGGCAACAGGTCAATGTGGGCGGTGAGCCGGTCGATGTCACTACCGCCCGTCAGACCGCCGCCAGGCCAGCGGACAAAACACGGTACTCGATGACCACCCTCATACTCCGAGCCTTTCTTACCCCGCATTCCCCCGCTGTAGCCGCCCGAGGTTCCGTTGTCGGTCATAAAAATCAAAATGGTGTTTTCTTCCAGACCCAGTTGCTTAAGGCGGTGCATAAGCCGGCCCATATTCTCGTCGATGTTCGTAATCATACCATAAAAATTAGCCTGCCTGCTGTCCACACCTTTGTCCCTGTATGGCTTGCTGTATTTATAAGCGACATTGTATGGCCCGTGCGGCGCATTGGTCGGTAAGTAACAGAAGAACGGCCGCTCCTTATGGGCTTCGATGAATTCCATCGCCCCGTCAAACCATATATCGGTACAGTAGCCCGTGAATTTTCTCGGCCTGCCGTTGTGGAAGTACGTGTCATCGAAGTAATCGTTGCCCCAGTAGTCGGGGCCTTGGCCGACTCCACCTCCGCCATGTATCAACACTTCGCCGAATCCTCTGTCCTGCGGCCGGAACGGGTAGTTGTCGCCTAAGTGCCATTTGCCGAAGATAGCCGTGCGATAGCCGCCCGCCGAGAAGACATCGGCTACCGTTACTTCGTCTTTGCGCAAAAGCGACCGGCCCATAATTGTATGCCATACGCCTGTTCGATTGCAGTAGTGTCCCGTCATCAGCGCAGCACGCGTGGGCGAACAGGTAGGGCCAACGTGGAAATTCGTCAATCGGATGCTCTGCGTATATAGCCTGTCCAGATTGGGAGTCTTAATAACCGGGTTGCCGTGACAGCCCAGGTCGCCGTAGCCCTGGTCGTCGGTCATTACTAAAACCACATTCGGACGTTTTCTTTGAGCTGCTGTTATCTGGTTTATACCATCACAGCTCGGCAATATCGACAGCGTTCCGGTAGAAGCCGCTGCATAACCAACTGTTTTAAGAAACTGCCTTCTTGTTTGATTATCCATCTCCTTATGTCCTTATAATCATTTTTTTTCCACAGGCCCTATAGAAAGCTGCGTAAAATCACCCGGTTTAAACTGCTCTATCAGCACATTAACATCGTCAACAGTAACAGCCTTAATCGCACTGATGTCGTCTTGGACAGTACGATACTTCTCCAGATATATCCAGTTAAAACCCAGGTCAATCAGCCGACCCATTGGCAGCTCATTCTTAATAACCAAAGCGCTTAATACCTTGTTTTTTGCTTTTATTAATTCATCTTCGGTTATGCCGTTTTTGGATAGACTTTGGAAAATACCACTGACGGTATCAAGTACTTTCGTGACATTATCAGTGCTGCAGCTGATATAACTGTAAAACGCCCCTGTGCCGTCCATTGCCCCAAATTGCATTGTTGCCGCCTCCGCTAATGCCTTGTCAACCAGCTCCCAGAAGAATCGCGATCCGACATTGTCGCCGACGATAATACCCAAAAGCGAAGCGGCAAACCTCCTCGGATCCTGAGCCGACACACCGGCACTCATCAGACATATATGTTCGCGAGCCAGGTTTGACTTTTCGACCCTCTTTTTCTTTTTACTGCCCCCATAATGTTCCAGCTCCCTTCCGACAGTTTGCCGGCGCCACTCGCTGCAGGAATCTGCGGCAATCGAACAGATTTGGTCCCAGTCAAAATTGCCTGCACAGGCTAATACCATATTATTCGGTGCGTACCTCCGGGCGAAATAGTCCCGCATCTGCTCAGCCGTCAGTTTATCTATACTTGCCTCACTGCCCAGAACACTATTGCCGCAGGGATGACTGTCGAAATGCAGAGTTCTGCACCGGTCCATAACGTCAAAGCTCGGCAGGTCCTTATACATTGCAATTTCTTCTTTGATTACATTTTTTTCGATACTGAAATCATCGTCTCGCAGAGCCGGCCTCATCAGCTCTATCCACAGTCCTGTTACATCGAGCAAATATTCCGGAAGAACAGCAGCATAATAAACCGTATTTTCCTCACTGGTAAAGGCGTTGAATTGCGCCCCTGTTCTGTCGAACGCCTCATTAACTTCGAGGGCGCTTAGCTTTTTGGTGCCCTTGAACAGCATATGTTCCAGGAAATGCGAGACCCCATTTATCTGTTCGCTCTCGTCGCGGGAGCCGGTCTTGACAAAAAAACCCACCGCAGCCGATTTAGCGGATTTATTGACCTCGCCAATTAAATCTAATTCATTCACCAATTGCTCTTTCTTAAATTCCATCCGTTGTCCTATTTAACAGTTACCTGCTTTGGGCCTATTGTTACGACCGTAAAGTCTTTGAATTTATTGCTTCGCAAAAAACCTAACACCGAATCAACGCTGGTTGCCTCGACATTATTTTTAATTTCATCCAGTCCTCGAACCCTGCCTAACATATAGTAATCGCTTGCAATTGCACCGGCTCGACTGCTGGACGACTCACTGCTTAGAATCAGCGAGCTTTCCAGCCCAACTTTGGCTCTTTGGATTTCCTCTTCGCTGATTCCATCGCCCAGCTTATCGAACTCGCCGACTACACAATCGAGCGTTTCCTGAGCCTTATCCGGCGTTGTGCCTGCATAGCACATTATACCAGCCGCATTTTTGAGACAGTGATACCGTGCTCCGATTGCATAGCACAGGCCTCGTTCTTCTCTTACCTTTGTAAATAATCTGGCGCTCATACCACCCGAAAGAACCGATACCGCTATTCTGGTATTATAATAGTCCTCATCGGTTAGTTTAACCGTCTCGGTCATCAGACCGATATGCACCTGGGCACCGTCATTATCTATATGCGTATATTTGCCGGCTTTGGAACCTAATGTTACCGGTTCGTTGACTTCTTGCTGCTCAGTCTCAAATAGTTTTTCTATCTGGTGACAGACCGCTTCGAAGTCGTATTTACCCGCAACCGCGAATATCGTCTGCGAAAGATTGAAATTGTCATTTATAATCTGCTTTGCCTTTTCAGCCGTCAAAGCCTTTAATTCTGCGATTTCTCCCACAGGACTGCGTCCCAAAGGGCTTGGATAAAACTTCTCTCGCAGTTTGAGCATAACCTTCTGCCGGGGGTCGTCGTCCAGAGACAGTACCCCATCAACTGCTAATTGCCTGGCTAATTCAAACTGGTCCTCCTCCAGGCTGGGTTTAAGTACAATATCCGCATACAAATCCAGGGCCTGTGCTAAGTTGCCGGCTTCGAGGGCCGCCCCGACGGTTATATGCGAGCTGCCGACCGAGCGGCTGCGAGCCAATCCAAGGCCGTCAAGTGCATCACCAATCTGGCGGCTGTTCTTATCACCGGCGCCTCTGAAAATCCAGTCGGCAATAACGCCTCCGGCCCCACAGCAGCCCTCCGGCAGCAAGGCCGCCCCGGCCGGCAGCATAAAACCAAACGCCACCGACCCAACCCCCTCCATCGGCTCACCAAGAAGCACCATCCCATTTTTTAAAGTGTACTTATCAAGTCTTTCTGTCATAAGCAGGGTCTTTTTATTACTCAAGGAATTCTGCAAAACGAGGGCGAATTGTACCAGTAAACAGGGAACTTTTCAAATGCGAAATTAAAACACACTGATTCTGCCCCAAAAGCGCATAAAAAAACGCCATCGAGCAAACCCTCTCTTGTTCTTTTTCCTCCCTACTCTTACTTGAATAACCAAGAAAAAAGGCCGAGCTAAATTAACGCGGCCTTTGTGGTAAACATTATACTTGCTCAGCAAGGGATCGGCTGCCAGAATAGCAAAAAAACGTCTCAGGTTGAAAATCATAGCCGATCCGAGAATGGAACTGCCCCGCAAGATTATTCTACTGGCAGGAAATTCTCCATCACCCAGTACTGATACTCCTCACAGTTGACGATAAAGGTAATAGCATCACCTTTCGGCGACCATTTAGGCATCCACGACCAGGCCTTGCTTCCCACATTGGATATGTCGCCGATTTGAAATGGCTCACTGCCATCGGTCGAAGCACACCAGATCTCCTTGTTGCCAGGCGTGAACACAATATGACGCCCGTCCGGAGACCAATCGAAGATGTTGATGCCGAAGATATTCTTGTCTTTCAAGTGGAAGATTTCCCTGGTTTCCTTGCCGTCTATAGTTGTCGCCAGTATTTTTCGACCTGCAATATAAGCGACCGAACGGCCATCGGGTACAAAGACAGGACGCCCGGCTTCTTTATGTTCCCCTTCCTCTGGTGCAGTGATCCTCCGTGGTTTTCCATCTTCAATGTTCACAACATAAACATTGGATTCGTATCCGTAAGCGATGGTTTTGCTATCAGCTGCCCACGTAGGATCGAAATTGGGTAAGCTTGTTTCTAAAGGCACCAGTAACTTAACTTCACCGGTCGCGACCATAATTAGAAAAATTCCTGTTTTCTTCTCTTTGTCCCAACCAGAGAAAGCAATCAATTTGCCGTCCGGCGACCAGGACATTCCACGACCCTCGTATTCATGTTCAGATTCAATCTCAGGTAGTGATAAATTTCGTTTCTTCTTACCGGTGCTAACAGATATGATGCTCAAGTCACCTCCTTGTCGCACGGCAGTTTGTTTTCCGTCCGGTGACCAGCAATGACTTGGTAAACCGCCTGTCCGCACCAATTGCCGTGGCGGTCCGGTAGCTTTGCCTGTTTGAGAGTCCACCGGCAAAGTAAATATTCCACCAAGCCGAAAACCCGTCCGGTAGGCTAATTGTCCGTTTTGCGACCAGTTGTAGAATTCCATTTGTTCAACATTTGGTACCACCGGAAAAGGACGCTCGACGAACCGGTTGTCCTCGACCCGCAATGCCCACAAATCTTTGTGCTGACGATCGATCCCTTCCTGCGCCCCTGTGAAGACAAGGTGGGTCCCATTGGGAGACCAAATCGGTTGGCTGATTTCGCCCGGAAAATCCGTGTATCTCACGTGGCTTGTCCCATCAATTTTTCGCAGGTGCAGAATCGAGTTGTTGTCCTCTTTCGTGACATAGGTAATCCAATCTCCATTTGGGGAGAAACGGGGAGAAGACCACTCTTCCGTTTCCTCGGCCAGGACGGTTTCTTCCTTGTTTTCCAGATTGACCATGACCGCTGAATAAACACTTACTCTGGGTCTCTTCATGCATAAAATGAATTTTCCGTCAGGTGACCAGTCCTGAAGCAAGGGCGGATTTTCCATCAGAGTCCGTGATTTTGCCGTTTTTAACGAAACCGCCAGAAGGACATCTTTTTCCTTGCCACTACTTATCACCGCGATTTCGTTTCCATCGGCCGACCAGACGACGGGACCATAACAATTCTCAGCAAGGTGTCGCTGTTCACCGCTTGAGGTGTCGATGACGGCCAATTGAGCATTCCATGTGACGCCAGCAAAGTGTTTCCCATCTGGAGAAAGCGCACCACTGTAAGGCAAATCCAGCTTAATAGCGGGGAGCTGGGAGATGGCGATAAAACGTTTTATTAACTTAGTGGCACCATAACCCAAAGGCAGCAGAACCACGATTGCAATTGCCGCTGCAACGGCTAATTTTGTCATCTTACTTTTCATAATTGTTCTCCAAATCTTTAAGAGATGCTCTTTTTGCTGAGTTTGCTTGGCCAAAACATCGAGAAGGTCTTGTTCGAGCCTATCGCGATTCTCAGGGTCAGGGGAGTCGTCCAGCTTGATTTGGCGAACGAAATCTTCAAATTGTTTTTCGTTATCATTCATTTTCGATTACCTCTGATTTCTCTGTGAACACTTTGTCCAAAACCTTTCGCAGCTTGGCAAGTGCCCTCGCCAGCTGGCTGCGGACGGTGCCGGGACTGGAACCAAGCACCTCGGCTATTTCGGTCAATTTCAGATTCTCAAAAAAACGCAGTGTGATGATAGTTTGGTATCGCGGCTTCAAAGAAAATACAGCTTCTCTCAAAAGAGCCAGTTTCTCAGCCGACTCTCCACAGTCAGTACCCTGACTGTTAGCTTTTTCGCGAGTGACTTTCAACAGATGATTTCGGCGAGCGGTCTTTCTCAAATAGTTATTAACGGCATTGGTTGCAATTCTATAAAGCCAGTTACGAAATTGTCGCTCGTTACCCCTGAAACTGTGAATATTTTCAACAACTTTGAGAAATACATCGGAAGTAACATCTTCGGCCGCTGTTCTTTCAAAAAGCCGATGTACACAATAGCGAAAAACCGCATCATAATGGCTACGATATAACCGCACAAAAACAGCAGGATTACTACGCGCCTCGGTTATTAACTTGCTGTGGTCAGCCGCTTTGCTGTCGTTATCCACGCTGATTACTCTCCGGAGTTTACAGGTCCCAACTATCATCACCATTATAAATGCGCAGCAGATAAAAACGTGGCAAAAAATATCAGAAATTAAAATGTAAAAATCAAAATGACACATTAAAATGCAAAATGTAGACGTCATTGCGAGCACCTGAGCTGATTCTCAGGAAGTACGCAAAATAAAATGGACCAACAATGTCATTGCGAAGGAGCCGCAGGCGACTGTGGCAATCTCAACCCTCGCAATGACATTTCGTGTGATTTCTGGTTTTTGATTTTAATATGAGCAAATTATACGGCTTAATATTCGACGTTGATGGCGTAATTGCCGATACCGAGGCGGTCAATGCAAGAGCTACCATTAAGGTCTTTGCCGACTTTCTCGGTCTCGAGGGCGTTGTACGCAAGGATTTCGATGCGGGTCTTGGCCGAGGAGCTGAAGAATACGTCAAAGCCGGTGCCAGAGTCCACGGCTTGGAACTTAGCGATGAACAAATACAAAAAGCAACACAAATGCGCCAGGAATATTTCCTAAAGGTTCTAAGAGAAGAGCCACTGCCCCCCTTCCCCGGCGTATTGGAATTGATGGATAAGGCAATGCAGAGAGAAGATTTTCGTCTTGCCATCGCAACGTCCGGCACCCTTGAAAAATCCCGTGCCGTTTTGGAAGCTGCGAAAGTCCCCTACCGGAAGATGGTTTATATAAATGGCGACCACGTTAAAAAGAAAAAACCCGACCCTGAGCTTTTTCTGCTCGCCGCCGAACGTATATGTATCGAACCGGCAAATTGCGTCGTAATAGAGGACGCACCCAACGGCGTGCAGGCAGCCAAAGCCGCCGGTGCCAAATGTATCGCCGTAACAAATTCCACAAGCGCTGCAAACCTTTCCGAAGCTGATTTAGTCTGTGACTCTCTCGAACAGATAAACCTCGATATAATTACAAGACTCATCGGAAGAAATACTTAGCTCCCGGACAAGTCTATCACTTTTGCAGACGGCAGCTTGTTCTTTATTATTTCCGTCGCCAGGTTCACCCAGCTCTTGCATGAATCGAGCACAACGCTGTCACTGCTTGCCACAATTAGGTCGGTTTTTTTCAGCTCGGCATCGGGGCTTAGCAGAAGTTCAATCTCCCAGTCCCAATTGTTTTTGCGGGCCAGCTCACCGATCAGCGTTTTCAGTCGGCCGCTGTTGGATACGGGGCTGTCCAGCAGCCACAGGGCTTTGCCTGCGCCGACTTCTCGCAGAAACTGACCTATAAGCTCTACAGCCGGTATTGTTTCGGTAACTTTGCGGTACGTCCCGTGTATGCTTGCCAAGTCCCGGAAACAGCCGTCAAGTCCCTTAAAAATCACACCGCCGCTCATTGCCGCCTCAACAGTTATCAATACATTGTAACCGTCGATGGCGATAGATTGACCCGCCAGATTTTCCAGCAAGACGCAACGTTGGCTCCGAGAGGCGAGATGTTGGTCGGAGCAGGCGCTGCGCATAATGGCCAATCTTTGCCTTTCCGTAAGCGAAAACTTGTCACCGACTAATTTTAGTGCCCCTTTTTCTGCATAACCTCTTGTCAGCAGAAGCGAATAATCGGCAACCGCCGTCCGCAGATTGGAAATTGCACCGGCGGCAAACAACTTCTCATCCGCCGGATGAGGCCCTCTGTGTGTCCGCTTATCAGGCATTATAAACCGCCTCGATTCTCACTTTCTGCTATTTGCTGGAGCTTTGAAGATTACCTCAAATCCCTTCAGCATAGCCTGGCTGATTTGACCACCGTTTTTTACCACATCCTGGAGAAAACCAACAGTACCTTCTTTGATATCTTCTATCGGCCTTTTTGTTATTAGCTTCGTCGGAGGATCTGACCAATTTCCTTTAATATAAAGACGTGTGAGCTTGTCCTTCAAGTTGAAAAATATATCCAAAATTGGTAACTGTCTGATGATAGACTCAATTTTTTCTAAAGGCACGGCGTTTACATACATTTCGACTTGCTTAGTTTGCAGGTTTATAGTCCCGCCGGGCTCGGCTACTATTGCTGCATAAGGATTGGCTATATGTGCACTTTGGATCTTCACGACAGGGCCGGCCATACTAAATATGCACTCTACATCAACCATCCTCAAAGGGTCAAGCTTCGCAAGCCCTATATTACTGAATATATAGGGAATTATTGGAAGAACGGTAATATCAGCATCATCAAGAAAAATCCGTCCGTAACCACTGAGGCTTTTCAAGTCACTACCCACGGCGGTAAAGTTATATTTCAGTGTAACTGAGCCTTTTGTTGCTTTTTTGCCGCCCTCACCTAAGATAGACGTCAACTCCACAAAGTTCATCTTCCGGCCCAGAAATTGCCCGCTTAATCTTATCAACCGGTTTTGTTTAAATTCGATATATACCGAGCCCTCGACGGGGCCGTTACATACAACCGCATTAAACTTATCGAAACTGAGGAGATGTTCCTTCACTTCGGCTATTGTGTACAGGTTATTCGCCAGCACTTTGTCTTCGACAAACAGAACAAACTCATCGAATTTAGCACTTCCGTTCAACTTTAATTCTGACGGCTCATTCAAACGGCCTGCTATTCTCAAATCGGCAACCAGTTTGCCCTCGGCTGAGGCCTGAGGCATACCCAGTGCAGCAAAAACAACGGCCGTTTCCTGCTTTTTGGCAGTGTGGTCCATTTCCAACGAAAGCCTGACCTCCGAACTCGCCGGATTTACAATGCCTTTCAGAGAGATTCTGCCCCGTTCCTCGGGCCCTTTGCACGTCAATAAAATATCATAGAAGCCCTCCTGCCCGGCAGGCTGCAGCGATAAATAATCACAATCTATTTTCGAACCTTGGCGGTTGGCTAAACCAAAAGACGCGTTTCTTACCACAAGTTTCTTAAAGTTGAAGTAATCGCTCTTCGAACCTACAGATTTATCCGAAGATAACTCCACAGGAAGGCGAAGCTTACCGTCAACCAGGCGGCTCTGCAATGCAAGTCCTTCTGTTTCTATCTCTGTCAGGACCGGCCTTAAGCCGGGCCAGTTTTCAAAAGTCAGCTTTGATGTTTTTGCGCTGAGCCACTCAAGTCCGTTCGCGTCCTGCACGGCAAGGTCATCAAGCAATATTCCCTGGGCACTTACTTCGATTGTAGTGTCAAATTTACTTATTACTTCATTTTCCGACTCTACTGTCCAGTCGCTGAATAGGATCGTTCCTGTCGGTTGTAATAGTATCGGTTCCTTTACGCAACCCTTAACTGACAATTCCGCCGCAACACTACCTTCCCCCGATACTCCAGGCATATTCAAGGCAGTCAAAGCGGGAATCATTTCCTCTTTTGTAAATCGATGCTTCATTTGCAACGAAGCATCAAGGTTCAGGTTCTCAAAGTTGACTCTGCCTTCGGCATGGAAAATTTCTGAACTTTCGGCACTCGCCCGGTTCAACAACAATTCGTAAATACCATCCTTCCTGAAAGCCGACAAAGTAAAATTGTCGTAAACGGTCTTTGAGCCCCGTGTATCCATAATTGTGATTGCAGCCTTTGTAATAGTGAGTTTACGGAGGTCAGGTTTCTTATTTGGGCTAACAGACCGCTCGGTTAAACGCACAAGCGGCAGAAAAATTTTACCATCAGCCGCTAATATTTGCAGGCCAACTCCATCAATCTCTATTTCCGTTATCACGGGACTTAAACCCGGCCAGTCAGCCAGATTGGCCTTTACTTCCTCGACAAACAACCACTTACGACTTATCTCGTCATAAAAATTAATTCCTTTAAGATAGACCTGCCCGGATAGACTCGCTTCAACGCTCTCAATTTCAACCGATCCTTCGCAGAATTTTGATAATACCTTCTTTACTTCCCTTCGGATTATACCGGGAACAAGCCAGACCTTAGCTATGACAAGAATAACCAGTATTAGTAAGACAAAACAACCAATTATCCCAACAAGGCGTCTCAACCGGCCCTTCTTGTGGACATTTATTTTGTTCTCAGTTTGATCAGCAAACATTGAATTACCCTACTAACCTAAAGCTTTTGGTGGCCCGTTATTCTATGCTAATCCTGCGGAAGGTTGAATGTGCACCCATCAACACCTTATATCAAAAAAAATTGACACAACCCTCTATCCGCCCTACTATTACCTTTCTGAAGTGCTGTTTTAGGATAGTTTAATGCCCAGCCACAATTTAGCAAGCATAAAAATAGATGATTTGGAAATAATCGGCTATTCGGTCGCCGGCGAAGAGACCGTCGTTGCAATGCCGCAGTTGGATGTCTGCTTCGATGTCGGCAAGGCCCCTGACCAGATTATTCCCATAAACCATATTCTGCTCACCCACGGCCACATGGACCACGCCGCCGGTATTGCATATTATCTGTCGCAGCGAAATTTTTGCGGAATATCTCCGGGGACGATTTTAGCCCCTAAAAATTTATTAGGGCCGATGAAAGACATAATCGATGCCTGGTCCCGGCTGGATGGAAATAAAGTGCCCGGCAAGCTGGTTGGTGTTAAACCCGGCGACGAACACCAGATAAAGCCCAATCTTTTTACGAGGGTATTCCCGACAAAACATAGTAAAGGCTCTGTCGGTTACAGTGTAATTGAGAAGCGAAAAAAGTTAAAAGCCGAATACGTCGGCCTTAAAAGTCCACAAATAGTCGAGCTAAAAAAACAGGGCGTGGAAATCGACTATCCCCTCGAGATTCCTATCGTTACTTACCTCGGCGATACACAGTACGTTGACTTTTCGCAGTTAAAATATATCGCCGAAAGCAAAATTCTAATCGCCGAGTGCACGTTCTATGAAGGCGGGCATTCCGGCCGGGCCGAAGCCGGCAGACACATGCACATCGACGAATTTGCAGACCTGCTGGAAAAGTTAAAAAACGAGCACATTATAGTAACACACATAACCCAGAGAACCCCTATGCGCGAAATCCGCAAAATATTAAAAGATGCCCTCCCGAAAAAGATATACGACAAAATCACCCTCCTTATGACCAAAAGACCCAGATAGCTTTATTGAACTTTATGCATCAACTTCTTGAGGCAAGTCTTTCCTGCGCAGCTTAATCAGCAGCATTACCAGCAGTATAGGAAGTACGACAGACCATACTAACCGTAAATATCCCCAAAAAACTTCTATTATTTCAAGGTCCCGGTGGTCCATTATCCATTTCGTTATTTCAAATCGTGAGTAAATATCAGCGGCAACACATAAAACAACGCAATAAAGCATAATAATCGCGATGACAAGAGCCGCACAAAATATGCACTTGCCCTTGAAGCTGCTGAGCAGTTGACGAATTTTTAAGTTGTCAAAATCACCCTTGTAGAGCTGGTAGCAAAGAAAAACTATTATGCTCCAAAACATTATTTTTGAGACGATAAATACAATACCGGTATTATAATCCATCGAACCGCTGCTGACAGAAAGAGCAATCGAGAAAGCATCAGCAAGATAGGTAGCTAAGAAGTAACCAAGCACGCCGGTAGCTATCCAAAAAAGTCTGTGCCTGAATTTAACGCCGCGGTTTATTTTTTCATACTCCTCGGCGAGGCTGTCCGTGCTGCCAAGTCGATGAGTAGCAATCAGGAAAGCCTCTTCATCGGACAACTTTAAAGACGTCAGGTTTTCGATTTCTTCACGCAAATGGCTTTCGAGCTCATCGATATCCGAATTGCCAAGTGTTTGTGATTGAGCGAGATTGCTGCGCCACTTAATGATTTGTTCATTTAGGTCAAACATGGCTCATTCTTCCATAATTGTCTTAAAGTTGAATAAACAACTTTCCATTGGTTCTGTTGTTCTTTTAGTACTTTAGTGCCTTCTTTCTTGATTTTATAGTATTTTCGTTTACGTCCTGTTTTAGATTCGCGCCACTTTGATTGAATCAATTTCTGTTCTTCTAAACGATGAAGCACAGGATAAAGCATACCATCGGTCCATTGCATCCGGCCGTTCGACAGCTCACGTACGCGCTTTATTATTGCATAGCCGTAGTTTTCGCCTTCCGAAAGAATCGAAAGTACTAACGGCGTGGCCGAAGCAGCAACTAAATCCTTTGAAATAGCCAATTTTGTATCTCCAAAATAGAATACCAATAAATTCTATACATAGCACCTCTATGTATAAAGGTCAACTAAAAAATCTTCTTACAGCAAAAAATTCTTCGGATTACTTGAAAAAAGAACTTCGTAAATACTCTTAAGTATTTGTATTTAAATTAGTTAGGTGCAGGAAAACCTGCTTGGATGGCCGTCTGAATTTCTTCAAAAAATCTCAGTATGCCGCTCTTGAATCGGTCAAGCAAAGTTCCACAAGCTCGTCGATTACCGCCGTGCCGGCGCACATAACCTTGTCGGCCCCACCCCAGTAGAGCTTCAATGTCCCATCTTCTTCAGGAACAGCACCGCATGTAAAGACCACGTTGTGTACATAACCAACCACCTCCCATGGGTCTTCCGGCTGTAAAATCCATCGGTCGCCGACGCCAAGAACCTCAGCCGGGTCATCGAGCTTATGCAAAGCAACGCCGAGCCGATATACATGGCCATCCATTGTTGGAAAGACACCGTGATAGATATTCAGCCAGCCTTTATCGGTGCGAATCGGCGGAGCGCCGGGGCCGATTTTCGTCGCATCCCAGTGGTAAGGTACGGGTTTCATTACAAGTTTTGAATCGCCCCAGTGCCACAGGTCCGGCGAGAAACTAATCCAGATTGACCAGGGACTGATTTCCGAATGAGGCCTGTCTAATCTGACATACCTGCCGTTGATTTTTTCGGGGAAAAGCACAGTATTTCTGTAATCGGCCTGCGTAATAAAGGCCATTCTTTCAACCGATTTAAAATCGGTTGTTTTAGCTAAGCCGGTGCGAACTCCTTGCGCCGAATATGCACTATAGGTTATGTAATAGGCCCCTTCCAGATATGTAATGCGAGGATCTTCGAGACCGAATTCTTCATATTCGCAAAACACCGGTTCTTTACTCGGTGTCATAAAAGGCTCCGGACCGGCCTTAAAATTGAAACCATCTTCACTTTCTGCTATCCCGATTATGGACCTGCCGGTATCGAGGTGTGAGCGAAACAGCATCATATATCGGCCGTCAAATTTCGTAACGCCGGCGTTGTGGACCGTCTGAACCGGATAAGGGACATCGTCTTTTGTCAGGATGGGATTATTTTCATAACGAGTTATCAGCTTCTCTTTCATCGTTAAAGTTCCTATGCAAATTTATATATAGAAAAATCCTGTTCTTACCGTGTCAGGGCGTATTCGGCCAAGTCTGCAATTTCTTTTTCGCTGAGGTTAGAGGTCTCGCCGTGCCGGTCGTCCTTGTTGAACTTTGTTAGCACCTCTTTGATTGTCACTGCCCTTCCGTCATGAAGATATGGGGCCGTCCGCCATACTTCCACAAGCGTGGGTGTGTCGAACTCCTTATAGTCTTCTTCATCCGTGCTCGTGCCGATGTCGTATTTGCCCATGTTGGTATAAAGCGGCCCCGAATGACACAGCGCGCAGCCGGCCTTCTCAAAGAGCTTTTCACCGTTCTTAGCTGCCTCGCTCATCTCACCGCCGACAAGATACGGACTGGCAACAGGCTTAAGGGACTTAAGGTACTCATCGATATACTGTGCTTTTCTCTCGGTAGTTTCTGCAAACTGGATGTATCGAATGCCGCTGCGGACCGCAGCTTCGGCGTTTGCACGAACGCCGGTTATCATCGCAGGCGGAGTCTGATGTGCAAGGAGCAGACTCTTGGTATTCTTCGGATTGGCTACTCCATCGTTGAGCAGGTCCCAGTTCAGCGCACTTGCACGTCCATCGCCGGTATGGCAGCTCGTACAGCTATTCCACTTTTGGAAGGAAAGCGAAGCATCGTTGAAGAGGACCTCGCCCTTGCGAGACATTGTCGCTTCTGTGGTTTTACCGAGCGGTATCGATTCGGCTCCGGGCCGGGCATCGGGGTCGATATCGACTACGCCGATACTATCTGTGAAATACTCTGCTATATACACCTTTGTATCGATGACAGCAAGACCGCGCGGCCCGATACCGGCCAGTTTCAATCTGCGACGAATGCCGGCAATAAATGTAAGGTCGTTCGGCACATCATCTGCAGAATACGAGGCATCGGAAAACTTCCTGCTGGCTTTCGAATGGATTTCAGACGTGAAGCTTCTTGCCGTCCGGGCCGGGAGCAGCCGCGAATGGAGCCCTTCGCGATCAATTACGCTCAGCTCATATGTGCCGGCATGGGTTATCAGGATGTTCTTGCCGTCGGCCGTACAGGCAACGCCATACGGATTGGCCGCACCGAGGTCAACGTCATCAAGCAGTATAGTATTGACGAACGTGCGCCCCGGCACATCGATGATGGTCATCGCATTGGTATTAACCCAGCCCTTCTCAAGGTATGTCACCGGAAACTGATAACGGGCAAGGACATGCGTAACATAAGCGTTCCTGCCGTCCGGCGAGATGATTATCCCGCGAACATTCACGCTGCCGTTGGGCAGTTCGATATTCTCGGAAACCATCTTTGCAGCAGTGTCGACGACCGAGACAACCAAAGCAACATAATCGGCGTTGGCGGCGCCGGCCGGAAGATGATTGGCAACAAACAGAAATTTGCCGTCCGACGTAAGCGCGGCAGCAACGGGCTCACGCGTTACGGCAATCGCAGCGACCTGTTTTTTGGACACAAGGTCGATGACGCCGACGTTGTTGTTGAACTGATTGCAGACATAAAGCGTTTTCCCGTCCGGGCTTCCAACAACCGAAACAGGCGTATGGCCTACGGCGATACTGTCAGCCACCCTGCCGCTGCGAACGTCAATGACCTGCACCTTACCGTCAGACACCGCAGAGGTCACATAAAGCTTGCTCCCATCGGCAGAAATCGCAAGACCGACAGGATTCTCCCCAACGGATATCGCTTTGGTAACTTTGCCGGAAGCGATATCAAAAACCGCAACCTGGTCAGCAGTGGCCTCGGCAACATAAAGCACCTGCCCATCGCGACCGGCAACAACAGAAATCGGAGATAGATAATCTCCCGTCTTTGCGAGACCCTTCTCACCCAAAAGAACAATTACCGTCAGCAGCACACACACCGGCATTGAACATTTTACAAGGTACTTTCTCATTGTATCACATAGAGAATTGTTTCAATTTTTTCCTTCTCTGCGGAATATTTCCTCATAGACTTTTTCGTAGCCCTCCACCATCTTGTCAATAGTGAAATTCTCTTCCACTCGCCGTCGGCACTTTTTGCGGTCTATCTGCCCGATTTTGCCGACGGCTTTTACCGCCTCATCGACTCCGTTTACCAGATAGCCTGTTTGCTTATCCGCGATGACTTCTCGGCAGGAACCCAAATCCATCGCAATCACCGGTACGCCTGCAGCATTGGATTCTGCCATCACAAGGCCGAACCGCTCAGGAATCAGGTTCAAATGAAGAACCGCATACGATTCTTTAAGAAGTGCATCCCGCTGCACAGGATTAACCGGGCCAATGTATTGAATTGAAGAATTGTTTAGGTGCGGCTTGAGGAGATTATCAAAGTAGGCCTGGTCCTGAATTATGCCTGCTATTATCAAGTCCATACCGCATTTTTTCGCAACTTCAATGGCAAGATGTGTCCCCTTATCGTTGTGTATTCGTCCATAATGGACGAGCTTGTCCCCCGGCTTCTCTCGAAAGGTAAGATTGGAAAGGTCAATCCCGTTGTAAACGGTCGCCAGGTAAGGCAATCCGGGATCCCTGTCGGAGTCACTTATGGAAACATAGTAGGTATCTTTATGCTCGTGATAAACCCGCAGTATATCCTGGTCGGAAAAACCGTGTATGGTGGTCAGCATCGGTGTCTTTATAAACGGAAGGTAGGTCAAAGGCAGATAATCGAAATTATTATGTATCAGGTCAAACTCATTCGCCCGCTCCATCACCTTGGAAATGTGCAGACTCGTGGAGACCAATGGGATTTGGCTCTTGTCTTCCTCATAACCTCTCTCAACCCAGCCTTCAAGTTTCGCGCGTGTTACAGACTCTTTCGTGGCAAACAGCGTTACGTTTTTCCACCCGCGAGCCACTAATCCCTCAGTGATATTGCTGGCAACGGTCTCCCAGGCACCATAGGCTCTGGGTGGCGTACGCCAGGCCACCGGTGACAAAACAGCTATTCGTTTGTTTTTAATATCCATATTGAAAAATGCCTAAAGTGAACTAAAGTGCCTAAAGTAAATTAAAGTGCCTAAAGTGAAAAGATAATCCATAATTTTAGGCACTTTAGGCACTTCAAACTTTAGCTCACTACCTTTCTTCTCACTTCTTTCTTTATTCTCTCGATATGTCCTCGGCCCAGACCTTTTACTTCACAGCTGAGTTCTAAATACCGACGGATTTTCTCGTCGTCCAGTATGCCGAAACAATCAATCACTGCCAACGGCCCGCCCGCCCATTCTACTATTTGTTCAGGGTCAAGCTCCAGATAAGGTTCATGCGGCACCGCCAATATCACTGCCAGGGCACCCTTAAGCGCAGCAGCAAGGTCCTGCTGAATCCGAATATCGACTAAGTTATCCTGGTTCTGGAAAAACCTCGCTCGTGAGTGTCCCGGTGCCGGATAAGTATCCTGCTGTTCCAGCTCATACCAGTGTTCAAGATATGGATCGTGCACTCTCATCTCGGCTCCCATCTCAGTCAGCTTTCGAACGACTATCTCTGAGCCGCTGTAGCGGCTGTCACCGACGTCCTGCCTATAACTTGCCCCGCATAGAAGCACGGCCGCGCCGGCTACTTCCCGACCCATATTTTCAAGGGCTTCTTTTGTTAATGTCGCTGCATGCAGGCCGCGCGTGTCGTTGATGTCGATGGCTGCTGTTGTTATCCTGAATATATCATCACCGAATCCGAGAATATGCTTATATGCCCAGTATCCGAGTCCGCCGTCCTTTGGCAGGCAGTATCCGCCGATGCCCGGACCTGGAAATATGATATTGCTGTGTGTGGGACGGACCTTGATAGCCTTGATGACCTTAATCAGGTCCACGCCGTTGCGCTCCGCGAACAAACTCCACTCATCAAGGAATGCCAGTAAGGTGGCACGGAAAGAATTCTCGACAATTTTCGTAGTCTCCGACTCAATGGGGCAGTCCATAACTGTCAGCGGAAATTCTTCGGTGTTCAGCACTTCTTTGAGGAACTTCTCGACACGTTTTCTTGCCTTCTCATTACAGCCGGAGCAGACCCGCCAGAAATCCCGTATTGACGAAACATATTGTCTGCCGGGCATGACCCGCTCGAAACTGTGTGCCAGCAGCGGTTCTGTTTCTATACCGCGCTCGGCAAAGGCTTTTTTCATAATCGGCCAGGCAACAAGCTCTGTTGTGCCCGGCGCTACGGTCGTTTCAATCAGGGTCAGGCAATTCGACGGCACTTTCCCACCGATGGTTTTTATTGTCGCTTCCAGTGCGCTCATTTCAACCTTGCCCGTTCGCATATTGCCGAGGTCGTTTTTTGTATAATCGCACTGGACATCCACAACCACACAGTCCGCTAACTTGAGGCAGTCACTGTTGTAGGTGGCGATGAGCGTTTTTTTCTCGAGCACGCAGCGGGCAATCATCGGCTCGACCTCGGGGTCCTCGGCCTTAACCGGCGATATGCCCTGACTAAGCAGAGGAACTTTCCAGTAGCTGCGGACGCTGGGCCGTTGACAGCCGATGACGAGCTTACCTGGCTTGCCGCTTTTCTTATCAATGGAATCGGCAATGATAGCTGCCATAACCGCACCTACAAAGCCAACGCCCATTACAACAACGATTTCTTTGTCCTCGTTGAGTGCCGCTTCTACGAGCGATTCAATACGTTTAAACTCGGCGGCGTACTGGTCCTCCCCAGGGATAGCAAACCTTTCACCTGCAGGACTTACTGAATAGTTAGCCATTTCAAGTATCCCTTCTGATAGTTTCTGTTCGTATCTCGTATTCTATATTGCGTATTTGCATTTGCTCTATACTACACACAGACGCTCGGCTTCGAGCGAGACGAAGGCACGCACAACGAACTGTCGCCGGAAGTTTACCAATAATTTCTCACATATCAAGTTTTTTCTGTACACTTGCGGTTTGGGCATATGTAACATCTAATTTGATGGGTGGCAGCCTCAAGCGAGTCCCGAAAAATCGGGACGAGCTTGGGGATGGCTCGGAGCTACTACCAGTAACCACAATGAATCTATCGTGTTACAGGCTACTACTGTAATCCAGATGCGGTTTCCTCTTGCATTGCAGGCATAGAAATGATAAAATCCTTTAGTAGATATGACTCATATCTGCTTTGGTATTTCCTAAACTGGCTCTGCCATTGGGCTCCGAGGGTGAAGAATGAAAAAAGCCTGCTTGTTAATCTCAGTAGTTTTCTATTTAGTTCTCACATTCGGTGGTGTAGCTTTTCCACAGGAGACATCGTTCGAGTATCCATATTATCTGCTCGATGTGTATAACCCTGACGAGGATTGTTGGAAAGGTATGGATATTAATGGAATCTGGCCCGTGCCGGTAGTCCCGGAAGAATTGCTCATCGGCCAGCCGCCGTCGGAGCTTTCGGGCGTCACAATACCCATCGACCACTGGGTCGAGTTGAAGTTTCGCGGTCGGTTCATCGACGGCCCGGGGGAAGACATATTCCTCATTGAACAGGACGCCGTTGATGAGCAAGCCCTCATTTTCATCACGGACGGTTCCGACCGGGAATATTTGCTTGGCTACGCCTTTGTTCCGGACATCGGCTTTTACGAGCAAACCGAAATCGGCTTCGACATCTCTGGTATTTCGCTGCCGTTCGTACCATCTACGCTCCGTATTGTTGGATTAGACCTCAGAGGAGGCTCGCCCGGCTTTGATTTAGCTAACGTGCGTGCGCGGATTAACGCTGATTGCGGCTATATCGCCTGTAATCCATACCCTCCTGATGGTGCCAAAAACGTCCCCATAGATACCGTCCTGAAATGGTCACCCGGACATTCAGCAGAAAAACACATTGTCTATTTCGGAACCGACCTTACTGATGTGGACGAAAGTGCAGCCCCCGTTAATATTCCGCCACAGCCGCAGGATGTCAACAGCTTCACCCCCCCTGCCCTTGAACTAAGCAAAACTTACTATTGGCGTCTCGATGAGCTCAATGATGCCGATGTCAACAGCCCGTGGATGGGCGATATCTGGAAATTCACGACGGCCGATTATCTTGTAGTGGACGATTTTGAGTCTTACGACAGTTCCAAAAAAATATATCATACGTGGACACAAATCGACCAGGCGTATATCTACCTCTCAAAAAATCCGAAGCCCGTTTACAAATGCCGGCAGTCCATGGCATTTCGCTACTACTACGACCCAATTTTTTACTCTGAGGTCGCCTACACATTCAGTTCTCCGCAGGATTGGGCTTCAGCCGGAGTCGCATCTCTGGAGCTGTTCTTCTACGGCCTGGCAGATAACGATACCAATACGCAGATGTATATCGCTCTAAGTGACGGCAATGTCAATGAAGTCTTGCCATACGATGGCGATGCCAACGACATCAGCAGCGAAACCTGGCAGCCCTGGAGAATCGACCTACAAAACCTCGACCTGAACTTCAGTAACATCGAACACATCTCTATCGGTTTTCGCAATCACCCACCCGAATCACCGGGTCTTGGTATCGGCACCGTATTCTTCGATGATATCAGGCTGTATCCATCAAGATGCATTCAGGAGAACAGGCCGGATGCCGATTTCGATGGCGACTGTGCCGTTGACTTTCAGGACCTTCAGGTTCTGGCATACAACTGGCTCGATAAAGGATACAATATTTATCCCGTAGAACCTCCTAAAGCCCCGGTCGCCTGGTACAAGTTTGACGGCAACGCCGACGACAGCGCCGGCAGCGCCCACGGCCAAATACACGGCCACCCAACCTTTGTCGAGGGCATGTACGGTCGGGCCATCAGCTTCGATGGATACAGAGACTCTGTCGAGATAACCGGTGCCGCCAATCTATTTCCAAAGATCAGAACGGGAATAACAATTGCATTCTGGCAATATGGCACAGACTCAATCCATCACACCGACACGCTCTGCTGCTCAGATTATGTCTATAATGTTAAGGACCCCACAATAGCAATCAACCTTGGCTGCTGGAATTCTCCGGGTAAATATAACTGGGATTGCGGCTACCCTTGGTCTTTCGACAGCCGTCTTAGCGGTAAGCACAGATACAAAACCGAATGGTCGGGAAGATGGAACCATTGGGCCTTCACAAAAGACCTCTTAAGCGGCATGATGCAGATATATCTTAACGGCCTTCTCTACGACAGCCGTTTAGGTGCACGCTCTTCGATATCGAGTATAACGTCGTTTGAAATAGGCTCCGGATGGTACGGCGGCTATGACGGCCTAATCGACGACCTTCGTATTTACGACTACGCCCTCTCGCAACCGGAGGTCGTACACGCAGCTACCAACGGCACCGGCATCTTCGACCTGCCGCTGCTCTTGCCGGCCGATTTGAACAGCGACAACCGGATTAACTTCAAGGACTTTGCCCTCCTCGCCGACAACTGGCTCGAAAACCATCTCTGGCCATAACTAGTCTTTTTATAAGACCAAATTCCTCTAATAAACCTGTTCGCTTGCCACCATTGTCATTCCCGCGCAAGTGGGAATCCAGGTTCTTTATTCGTTATTCGACATTCACCTTGTCATTGCGTGGAACGAAGTGCTGAAAGTCCGCCAAGGCGGGACGAAACAATCTCGTTTTGAATTTCTGATTTCGGTTATTTGAATTTGTTTCGAGTTTAGGATTTCGTGCTCTGGGCTTCCCGACATTGCCGGGATTTTTTCCCTTGCCTTTCCCAACAATCCCAACCATAATACCATCAGCATCAGCGGAAATTGACCAGGTGGCACGCTCAAACTTGTTTGGGCGTGGTTGCCGTTGTACGGTGTGCATAGCTCAGCTTAGCGCGCCAAAGTCTGCATACTATTATTGGCTTTTAGATATACGAGAGATGATATTCCGGATGACAAATAAGCTGGCGAAGAAGATCGGAATCACGCCTTCACAGTGCCTTCCACTTGATAGGAATCCCTTCACTGATTGGTCTGCGCACCTGTTTACAGCTCAACAAGTCCAGTATGTCATCATGACCAATACTCCATCGCTCTACTCCATTGTGATGTATGGACGGGGAATCACGGATGACAACCGGTTCGTCAAAAGTGCATTGAGCTGCATGAGTGAGTTCATGACTGGCGATGGGAATGAGTTCCTCTTTCGCAGACTCATTGCGCCTCGGACAGGCACGATATTATTCTCCAGGATGGGAGACCGAAGGGTTCTGGGTTCCATAGGTGATCTCGTAATGCAGTCGAAATACCATCTCGTCGAAGGTGAAGTCTCACCATTTGCCGCGTCTCTTCTTTTGAATCAAACTCCCATGTCATACATCGGATACCGCAGTCCCAGGGAGGCATTCAAGTCTCTCAGAATCGAAGAAGAAGGAGCTTCCAACTTAGCTTTCGAGAACGAAATAATTGGAGAATAATAGAGATAACCGCCTGTCAATGGCCGGTAACCGTTACTAATAATTCTTGACAAAACAATAAGACTACACCTATACTTCTAACAAAACGTAGCGGTATACGAAATCGTAGGTTGTGCACTGCTCGGCTGAGTTCGCCGAAGTCCGCACACCATAAACATCTTGATTCACGAGACCTGTCCTGAATTAGCAGTATCCCTGAGCGCAGTTGAAGTGGAAGGCGAAGGGGTAGTCGAATGGGCTCAGAGCCTGCCCTGAACATAGTTGAAGGGACAAGTTTTACCCGCCTGTTTTCGCCGCTCGTTGTTTAATACTCTGCGAAGCGCTGCGTAGTACGAGCGTATCTCACTTAGTTTATTTTTCTGTGTTCATTCTCTCTGCTTTAAGCAGCTTTTGGATTTGCACTTCGCGGATTTGCAGTTCCGAAGATTTGGATTCTGATTGCCCCTCGATATACAACCCGATTTTTCCTTTTGCCGGCCCGCTCACCCGGACAACGCCGATTTCCTCGCCGTTCAGCCAGACCTGGATTCTATCGCCCCCGACCCTGACCGACAGCGTATTCCAGCCCTCGCGGTCCACAAGGTCCTTGCGCAGGTTCACCAGAGCCAGTCCCTTTCCCTGCACTGATACGCTGCCGGTAAAAGCTATGGGCTTCTGACTGTCGAATATCTCAATTCTCGCCCCTTGCTCCGAGCCTTGTTCTGAGCCTGTACCTCGCAGCCAGATTCCGGCGTGGATGAGCCACGTAGCCTGGAACGTTACCGCCAGCAGGTAGTCCTCATACTCGGCCTTGGTCCAGAGAACGCCGCCTTTGCCGTTTGCGCCGGGTTTCGCAATGATTCGGCCTCGCTCAACGGTCCAGGAAGTGCTGCCAGAAGGTTGCCAGTTGGCAAGGTCGCGGCCATTGAAGGCAGCAATCCATTCGGCAGCTTGCTCATCCTCGGATGGATTTATCGGCTTGGTGATGTTATGTGTGCCGTGGCAATCCGTGCAGACTGAATCATGTGTAACAGCCCGGCCGTTCGGCCGCATTCGGCCGCGCCATTTCTCTAAAAAGGCCTCCACCGCCTCAGGATTCATATGGTCCTGACGACCATAAACGCTGCGTTCACCGCCCGGCTTGTGGCACGAAGGATTCGAACACATCTTATTTACTTCCGCCCTACCGAACAAAAGGTCGGGCTGGGTCATCAGCATCTCATCGTGCATGTGCTCGGTCGATAAGCCATGACATTCGTCACAGGTAACATCCATATCCAGGTGGCTTGTCGTAAGCTCCTCGGTCTTCAAATCGGGATGGCAGACGTAACACTTATTGTTTCCATCCAATTTCCCGGCCTGGGATTCTTCTGCGAAACAAACGGTGAACACACACACAAAAGCTGCAAAAACAAGTATCCCCCCTGCAAGATACCAATTGGTTCGAGTATTCAATCGCACTGCTTTTCTCCTAATATTAGACCAAATTAAAGCGGCCCCATTGCTTCGCCTCTACCTGCAATCCCCCCTTTCTTGCCTGCACCTGCGGTTGCACAGGCATAAGTGCGAAGCAAAACGGCGGGGGCACCCCCTCCTACCGGCTTAAATCCTGCACCGGCAGGTAGGCTTGCGTGCAACCGCCATTTTGTCAGTCATTAAAGTTCTGATTACTCGTAAAGTAACTATACGACTTCCCAATCGCGCAGCCACTCGTATTCCCGGGGCAGGTTAGCCCACTGCTGCTCGGTAATATCCATCAGCCATTCTTTATCCGCCGCCGACATTCCAAGCGGACGCGTGTAAGAGGCGCGAGCGGCATTCTCAACTTCATAGACCGTTGACAGCCCCGGGACTGCAGCCGTAATCGCTTCGTTCGCAAGGATGCACTGAAGCGTCAGCCGGGCCAGATCATTCTCTGTCTTACTGCCCACGCCCATCACCGGAAATCTGACTTTGCCGTCGCTGTCTTTGAAGAGACTGCCGCCAAAGTAAGGTTTGATTGTAACAATCCCAACATCCTGCTTAAGAACAACCTCGAAGATGCTCTGCGTCTGGTCGGACCCGTGTCCAGGATTGACCTCCTCAACGTTACCGGCTGTCGGAGTCCGGCCTTGTACCTTTGTCTTTGCGCTGCAGGGGAAGATTACCATCTCGAACTCCGGGTACTTGTTAAGGACGTGCTCGAACCAGGGACGGCAGTGACAGGACATGCCCAGATGTCGAACCTTACCGGCCTTGTGCAGTTTCTGGAAGGTCTCTATCAAGGATTCTACTTCGGGGTCGGTATTGAGCTGATCGGTCCCGAGCTCTCCCGCCATTTTGGCCTGGGGACGCCAGATATCGAGGTAGTCGGTCTTCAGCAGTCGCAGGCATTCTTCAACGTTGAAGGTCTGGTCCTTAACGTTACAGCGATCGGACCCGCGCGGACCGAGGTTGTGGATATCGGCACCGACGTACATCTTATCGCGCCTTCCCTTAAGGGCCACACCATAGCACAAACACTCAGCCGCGGTGGTGATGTCCAGGTAGTTTATGCCGGAGTCGATACAGGCACTGACGACTTCGGTGCGGTTCTTGGCGACGTCATCCGGTACTTCCTCGTTGGCGAAGTGGTCCCAGTACCGGCCGGCGTTGCGATTCTTCCAGTGCCCGCCAAGACTGACCTCGGAGACCATCAGGTTCGTTTTGCCCAACCGGCGGTAGGTCATCTTCGGGTGGAAATTCAGAATCCTTGACGTATGGACGAACTTGCCTGCAGCCTGTCCTCCATTAGCCAGCGCACCGGCAATTGTCCCCGCAGCCACAACAGAAGTATTACGCATGAAATCTCTTCGCGAAAGCTTATCGTTTTTCATAGACTCTCCTTTCTAATTCGAGCTGGTTTTGGCGTTATTCGTTACACTGAATCGAAGTTTTACCACAAACCACCTCTGAGGTTAAATAGCAATTCGTCGTGCTGCGCCCGTCCGCCGAGTCGGGCTCGTCGCGACAGGTCGCAACAGGTAATTCAGTATTAAATATGATGGCACAATTGTGTGGAAATGTCAACTTTATTTCTATCGTTTTTAGGATGGCGTTGTTATTTCCTCCCTCATTCCTGCCCCGCATCGCAGTGGGGGATAAACTCCTGCAGGAATCCAGAAAGAAGATATGGGTTCCGTATCAAGTACGGAATTACAAAAAGGGATTTCGGACTGTCAGGTTTCCGAAGGGACTTTTTCAGGTTCGGGGTCTTTGACAAACGGCTTGAGGGATTGCGGCTCAGCGACTTTGCGATAGCCCAGGGCTTTTATGACCTCAAAGACCTCGGTCCAGGTTGGAAAACGTGTTGCATTTTGTTGCTTATATTCCTCAATGGCCAAAAGAAACTCAAACTGCTCATCGGACATCTGGCCCTGCTCAGCGGCCTTTCGTTCATCGGTTAGTCGCCTGCCGGGCCCTCGCCGGCGGTCCAGCCCTAAACGTCTGTCAACAACACTTTGCCTGCGGTCCCGGCCTTTGCGACGCTCTGGAATATGTTCTTTATCCATTATATTTGACCTATATTTTTTACTTTGTTAGCTTGGCGGATATGAAAGCAGTTAATAACCACCCCGACAGAATTATAAGATGCTGCTGGGCCTCGTGATCTCGCTGGAGCTTAGAAGACTAAAAGTCCTCTTCAAAAAGCTCATCGTCGAAATCGCCGTCGTCTTCCCCTTCCACTGCGAAATCATAGAAATCATCATAGGCGTGCTGTGACTCGATTATTACGTGCGCTTCATCAAGAAAATCCTCGGGAACCATCACGGCGATTTCCTTCGAGCCTAATGATTGCTCTTGCTGCTCACTTATTATTGCTGCGACATCGTTAACTTCCAGCAGAGTTTTGTACTCTCTTGCCTGCTCCATATCCTCGGCAAAGGCAACAACAACGTACCCCTGCAGTTTAGCCTGCGATCTATGACCTTTTTTGGAACGCTTTGCCATTTTATTCCTCCAAAACCAACTCTGGTTCCAAACGCCCTTTTCTGCGTTTAGCTTTCCCCTCTTAATCTATCCCAGCGTACCTGGATAGGCCTTTAACAATCTCTCATTCGGGTATTTTCGTCAAATTAGACTCCATAAATTATAAAAAATTACGAACTTCTAAGAAAAACTTTGATTTATGGGCTCTGTCTCTCGCGAGCATTTTTTAGCTATCTGCCCTGTTATTTCAAAAATTTAGTGTTTGAGCGGATTTTTTTGTTGCAAACTACGCTGATTGTATGTAATAACAACGCTCAATGTTGAAAAACACGCTTCTAACAAGCGTGATGTTCCGGTCTTAAGGATTTGATGCCGGAGTAATTAAAATTTAACTTTTTTAACAGGGAGGATTTTAGAATGGCAAATAAAGAATCATTGATTGTAGCCAGCAAAGTTAAGGCCTACATCAAGAGCAAAAAGATGATGACCTCATCCGATGCCCTCGGGGCACTCAGCGATAAGGTCTATTGTATGCTTGATGCTGCTATAGCTCGGACTCAGGCCAACCGTCGCAGCACAGTCAAGCCACAGGACTTATAAATCCGGTTAGAAGCCCTTTGTTTCTTTACTTCTAATGGGAAAAATGAGTTATGCGCTAACATCTTTTTGTTACCTATGTTGCGTTTGTTGCAGCGCTGTTAATGAGCCGTTCCGTTGTTAAAAGAGCGGAATGGCTCATTTTATCGGAACAAAAAAGGTCCAACAACAGACTTTCGACTAAAAAACCTGTAGTTGAATGTGCAATTTACAATGCTTTTTTAGGCTCAAATTGACCATTTTGGTCCCAATAATCATAATCCCTATTATCCTCAACTTATTTTAAGCCTGCCAAAGGAAAAACAGCAGTAATCACACTTTTGACTGGCCATCAGCCTATAAAATGTATCATATCAACGTCAAAATTTACGTTTTTTGGAAAATTTATTAACCTCCAGCCGTGAAAACTCCGATTTATAAATAGGTGGTATTAGGGTAAATAGCGTATTTTTACCAGCTTTCGGTTAAGATATTGTAATTTCTTGCCGAAAAACGCCTTACTGACTGAGAGTGGACGGCTTTGCTAAGCAGCCGAGTAGTGTGTTTATAACGTAGGGTCAAGGAAGAAGTCTATTGTAACTTCTTGCTAAATAAACAATTACGAAAATAAACCAAGGGAAATACATGAGGATTTTCATGTTAGGCTGGGAGTTTCCGCCGTTTATCAGCGGTGGTCTTGGTACGGCCTGTTACGGACTTACCAAAGCGATGGATAGGCTGGGCATGGAAGTTACCTTCGTTTTGCCAAGAATGGTCGAAAGCAGGTATGCAACTCATGTGAAGTTACTAAGCCCGGACTCCTGGACATCCGCTGCTACATTCATGTTCAGTGAGATGAAAAACGTAAGATTTCACGCAATCAGCTCAGCACTGCAGCCATATTCAACACCGGATGTTTACCGTCGGCAAATCGAAGAAACTTTGAGACAAAAACAAAAAATGCAAGGCGGCACCATCAGCGCAGCCAGCCACCTCATCAGGGGCGATGACTACAGCAGAGATATGTACACTGAGGTCCATCGTTATGCTGCGGTTGCCGCTGAATTGGCTCAAAATGAGCAGTTTGACATTGTCCACGCCCACGATTGGATGACCTATCCGGCGGGAATCGCGGTAGCAGCTATAACCGGAAAACCGCTGATTGTGCATGTCCATTCGACGGAATTTGACCGCAGCGGCGAGAACGTCAACCAGATGATTTACGACATCGAGCGGCAGGGTATGGAGCGGGCAGACAAAGTCATCGCTGTTAGTCATTTTACCCGCAGTACGATAATCAACCGATACGGTATTAGCGGTGAAAAAGTGGAAGTAGTATATAACGGCGTAGAACGCAACGGAAACTGGTCTTTGGCCGAAACCGGCATCAACAAAAATGAGAAAATTGTCCTGTTCTTGGGCCGAATCACTATGCAAAAAGGACCCGAGTATTTTCTCCAGGCAGCCAAGAAGGTACTTGAGATGATGGATGACGTCAAGTTTGTTATGGTCGGCTCCGGCGATATGATGCACCGCTCGATTGAAATGGCAGCAGGACTCGGTATCGGACATAAGGTGCTGTTCACAGGCTTTTTGCGCGGCGAAGACGTCCAAAAAATATATAAAATGGCTGACCTCTACGTGATGCCTTCGGTATCGGAACCATTTGGAATCGCGCCGTTAGAGGCGTTGAACCACGATGTGCCTGTCATAATAAGCAAGCAAAGTGGTGTCTCAGAAGTTTTGATGCATGCTCTGAAAGTTGACTTCTGGGACATCAACGAGATTGCCAACAAGATTTTAGCTGTACTGAAATATCCGCCGTTGCAAGAGACCTTAGCAAACCACGGCAATTTCGAGGTCAGAAAACTACGATGGAAAGACGCAGCAGCCAAGTGCATAAGAATCTATGAAGAGACACTGGTTGCGGTTTGAGGGTATCACGCAAAGAATAAACGCAATACGAGATGGAGACATCCGCTTCTAACAGGCGGATACGAGATTATGCCTTCGGTATGTTTCTATTTTCAAGTTCATCAGCCCCTGCGGCTAAGACACTATACGGTCTTTGACCAAAACGACCGTTATTTTGACGATTACAAAAATGCTTCTATATGCCGGAAGGTTGCAAATAAATGTTATCTTCCCGCGAATCGATTGATTCTTAATTTGATACGCCAATTCAACGGACGGTTCAAGGTGTCATACAGCATAACCGGCGTCTTATTAGAGCAGTTTCTCTCATTTTCGCCGGAAGTTGTGAGCACATTTGACGCCCTTGCGGAAACCGGCTGTGTAGAATTCCTGGCTGAGACCTATTATCACAGTCTCAGTTTTTTGTACTCGCGAGATGAATTCGTAGAGCAGGTAAACAAACACATCGAAACCATTAACAGTTATTTTGGTCAAAAGCCACGTATATTTAGAAATACGGAATTGGTATACAACAATGATTTGGCCGCCCTTATTGAGTCAATGGGAAAATTTGACGCGATAATAACCGAAGGGGCAGACCACATCTTAGGCTATCGAAGCCCTAATTTTGTCTATCAGCCCAAAAACTGCAAAAATTTGAAACTGTTACTGAAAAACTATCCTCTGAGTGATGACATTGCCTTTCGATTTTCCAATCGTGACTGGCCACAGTGGCCTTTGACGGCAGATAAATTCGCACACTGGATAAGTAATGTCAACGGCAACGGCAATGTGGTCAATCTGTTTATGGACTATGAGACTTTCGGCGAACACCAATGGGAAGATACTGGCATATTCGATTTTATGCGGCATCTGCCACATGAGGTCCTCAAGCACCCGGACAACAACTTCAAAACTCCAAGCGAAGTAGTGCAAAATTACCAGCCCGTTGATACAGTTGACGTGCCGCATATCATAAGCTGGGCTGATATCGAAAGGGACCTCTCGGCCTGGGTCGGAAACGCTATGCAATCCAATGCCATTCACGAGCTTTATCGGCTTGAGAAGAAAATTAAACAAACCGCCGACGAAAAAATCATTGCGGATTGGCGAAGATTGCAGGCTTCGGACCATTTTTATTATATGTGCACAAAATATTTTGCCGACGGCGATGTACATAAATATTTTAATCCCTATGACTCGCCTTATGACTCCTATATTAACTTTATGAATGTCCTGGATAATCTACACAGCCGTTGTTCCAGACAAGCAAGGGCAGAACCATCTTTTCCCACGCCAAAACGGAACACAACAGAGTGCTTTTTTGATGTGGGCTCACAAAATAAGATCCCGCCCGATTTGCAGCCGGCAAAATAGATTTCCTGACTTTTTGCTGCCTAAAGCAAGTTTGATTCTCTTCCATCAGAAACTTTATAATGGAGTAATATGATACAAGAAATGGACTTCCAAGGGGCCTGATATTTTCCCGCGATGACATTTTTCGGAGCAAGCCCCGTTAGAAATTATATGATGGGGCAATATGATAAACAAAGGGGAAATTTCTAATGGGGCAAGATTGTGGTAACTTTGCAAAAAGCCGATAATAGATGGCCCTTGTTTTGCAATAGGTCGCAAAACGGGAACCCGGCAGCCATATCAATATCAATCGCCAATCAACCTATTGAGAATTTATTGACCAGGGAATGGCTATTGACCAACGAACGCGGCAGCTACGCATCATCAACTATCGCTGGCTGCAATACGAGAGGATATCATGGACTGCTCATCGGCTCGCTCAACCCCCCGGTCAACAGGATAATGACATTAGCCAATTGCCTGGAGATGGTGATAGTTAAAGGCCAAGCATTTAACCTTTCAACCTTTGAATTCAGCGACAAATTTGCACCGGCTGGTTTTACCTTTCTAAGGCAATTCCGCCGGGATATCGGAGCGCATTTTGACTACGAGCTGGCCCACGCCTCGGACACCAGCAAGGCCGGGGCCCACGCAGGGGCTGTCATTCCCGCCAAAGCGGGAATCAAACTGACTAAATCGGTATATCTCCTCCGTGATACAGATACGGTTGCCCTGGTCTATGATTTTACAAGTGTGCAGCACCAGAAGGTGTCCTGCGGAGAACCAGTGGAGTTCGTTTTGCGGCCATTCGTCGGTTTAAGAGACTTCCACACGCTGCAAAATTCCAATGCCCCGTTATATTCGAGATGTCTCGGCGATGGTGTGCTGGTTCGATACGATATAGCGAATAGCTGCGAGCTGTTCTTGAGCTGCCAATCTGTTCACTCCGTTAGAAATTCTATAGCGAATAAGATAACGAATAGAGGCAAATTTTTCCGAAAGACTCGGGGAAATTCACCTTCGGCAAATCCGGAAACGACACCGGAGCTTTCTAACGGGATGCACTTCGAGAATGACCGGCAATGGTGGTTTAATTTCGTATATCGCAACAACAGAGAAAGGGGCCAGGATTTTACCGAAGACCTGTGGACACCCGGCTTTTTTAAGTGCCGGATAGAAACACCTGCCAAAATTGTTCTCTGGGCACACCTGAGTCCACCGTGGGTACGCTCCAAGCCTGAGTCCCGATATATCGGGATTGATATTGATACAGTACGCGAAGATTTGGTCAGACACCAGGAAAGCATAAAACTTAAAGCCAAAAGTGTCCCCCTTTTTGCCTCTGGCAAGAGGCAGGGTGATGATTCGCGATTGCCAGCCGCCGTTTTGCTTCACAAACGAAACAACAACGCCGGTCAATTGAAAAACGGATACGTTCGCTTCTTACAGGCGAATCGGAAAGTCAAAATTGAAAGTCGGAAATATTTCGAGGCCCTATGTTTGACTGCCGAGGCGTTTATTGCAAAACGTCAAATCCATTCTCCGTCCCGAGCAAATCGGGGCTGCGAAGGACGAACAGACCATACTCACCTGTCGCGACGTCCGCCGTGTCGGAGCACTGGCGAGACAGCCAACGCGGCGAATGGCTGCGACACGGCGGGCAGAACCACCATTTTGGCCGGCTATCCATGGTTTGCAGACTGGGGAAGAGATGCTTTTATATCCTTGCCGGGTCTGTTACTTTCAACCGGCAGGTTTGACGAGGCAAAGTCGGTCTTGACCACGTTTGCCACAGCGGCAGATGAGGGCATGATTCCAAATCGTTTTGATGACAGAAGCGGCACAACTTACTTTAACAGCGTCGATGCTTCTCTTTGGTTTATCAACGCAGCTTTTCAATACCTCAAAGCCAGCAGCGGACTTTCGGCTGATCTCAGTCGAAGCCATTCAAAAACCTTCATGCAGGAGCTTTTGCCGACAATCCGCTGGATTATAGACTCTTATCATAAGGGTACTCGGTTCGATATTCACGCTGACGCCGATGGGCTTATAACCGCAGGTGATAACCAGACGCAGCTAACCTGGATGGACGCCAAATATGATGGGCTCGCCTTTACACCCAGATGTGGAAAGGCGGTCGAGGTCAACGCCTTGTGGTACAATTCTCTTTGCCTTTTAGCCCAATTCAAAGAAGACAGAGGACAGAGGAAAGAAATTCTGACTTCCGACTTCCGACTTCTGTCTTCTGAAATCGACAAAGTTCAGAGAAGTTTCTGTGAATTATTCTGGAACGAAAGCAAAGGCTACTTAAACGATTGCATTTTGCCCGATGGCTCGGTCGATGATAGTCTTCGGCCGAATCAGATATTTGCGGTTTCACTCCCGTTTTCAGCGTTGTCGCCCTCTCAGCAAAAATCGGTCGTAAACGTGGTGCAAAAACAATTGTTGACACCTTACGGCCTGCGAACCTTAAACGTTCAGGACAGCCGATATAAAGGCGTATATACGGGACCACAACAACAACGTGACGAGGCTTATCACCAGGGTACCGTCTGGGCGTTTCTGATGGGACCGTTTGTGGAAGGATTCCTGAAGGTCAATGGATTCAGTCGAAAAAGCAAAAAAAAGGCGGCTGAATTTATTCA
>JBGVTO010000234.1:0-3490 GCA_041862635.1 Phycisphaerae bacterium
CCGAGCATCTCGGCCGATGGATTGGAGTTATACTTTACATCCGATCGCCCCGGCGGCCAAGGTGGTAACGACATATGGGTTTCGAGACGGGCAACAACAGAAGACGACTGGGGCCAGCCGGTGAATCTCGGGCCAACGGTCAACAGTCCATATAGCGATGTTTCCCCGAGCATCTCGGCCGATGGGCTGACGCTCTACTTTGACGATTTTGGTGGTTCCCGGCCTGGCGGGACTGGAGGGGTGGACCTATGGGTAATGACGAGGCCGACGAAAGATGACGAGTGGGAAGAACCGGTGAATCTCACGACTGTCAACAGTGGGGCCCGGGACGGCGGCCCGAGCATATCGGCTGACGGTCTTGAACTCTTCTTGTACTCCAGCCGGTCAGGTGGGTACGGTAGTAACGATATATGGGTGGCAAGGCGGCCAACAACAAACGACCCCTGGGGCACCCCGGTGAAGCTTGGGCCAACGGTCAACACTTCGTCTGGCGATTGTTGCCCAAGTATCTCGCCCGACGGCCGGACGCTCTTCTTTGGTTCTACCCGCAGCGGGTCAATATCTTCTGACCTATGGGTGACAACACGGGCAAGCGTCTCCGATCCTTGGGGAGAACCGGTGAATCTTGGGCCAACTGTCAACAGTTCGTCTCTCGAAGACGCCCCGAGCATCTCGGCCGACGGTTCTACCCTCTACTTTTTCTCCAACAAGCCCGGCGGGTACGGTAGCTACGACCTCTGGCAGGTGTCAATCAAGCCAGTCGTTGACTTCAACGGGGATGGAAAGGTGGATACCGTAGACATGAACATAATGGTTGAGCACTGGGGTACGGATGAGCCAGCCTGTGATATTGGCCCAACACCTCTTGGAGACGGTATAGTAGATGCCCAGGACATGCTCGTTCTTACTGAATATTTGACAAAGGAAAAGGTAGATGTCGAAGCCGACCTCGCTGCGATCGAGGAGGTTCTGAACCAATATGCCGTGACGGCAAACGCTGGAGATTTCGAGGGTTGGCTGTCATTGCATGCAGATGACGTAGTAAAGATGCCACCAGACGCCCCTGCCATTTTCGGGATAGAAGATTTACGGGCTAATTTTAAGCCCGCCTTCGAAAGCTTCGACACTTATTGTGTCATCTACCCCGAGGAAACTCAGGTAGATGGTGACATGGGACTTGCTCGTGGTACTTACAGTATATCCATAACTCCCAAGGGAGGGGGCGAGACGATTGATGTAATGAAGGATGGCAAATACTTGACCATCTGCAAAAGGCAGCCTGATGGTACCTGGAAGATTTCCCATGATTGCTACAACAGCAATATACCGCCAGTACAGTAGTAACAAACCAAGCTGGCTGCAATAGACGACAGCAGCGGCGGGAAAACGCAGGACATAAAGTACAATTCGTCTCGAGGAATTGAAGGGCTGTGAGTCCCGACCTAATCGGGACTTGCAGCCCTTTTTTGTTGACCACTAAGAGTTGCTAAAACCGGCTCAGACGTGACTTTTACCTGTGGCTTGTACCGAAAGTAGAATAAGTTTGGAAGTACATTGTATCAGCATATAAAGAAAAAAGGAAAAATAAGGAGATTGCCGCGCTTTGCTCCAAATGAACTAAGCAATCTCATTCGGCACGATGTAATCTGTATAATTGAAATAAATTAGTGCTAATTTTTATCCAAAACTTCCTTCAGTGTTTTGCAGACAATTGCCACTTCATCCTTAGTCAGATTATTATAAAACGGCAGGGCGATAGTGCTGTTACATACGGCTTCGGTAACAGGGAAATCGCCTTGCTTATAGCTGAATTGCTCAACCATAAACGGCTGCAGATGCACAGGAGGAAAATAATTGCTGACCTGAATGTTCTGTCTTTTCATTTCATGCAGAATCCGATCCCGCTGCTCCAAAGTAAAACCATCAGCGAGCCCCGACCCGTCTACGACGGGCGGGGCAAGCCTGACGACAAAGACAAACCAACTTATATCGCAACCATCCGGCTCGGCGGGCACAATCAGCCTGTTGTCATCAGCTAAGATTTCCTGATACCATTTTGTGACCTGTCGGCGTTTGGCTTTGATTTGGTCTATTCTCGAAAGCTGCACAATTCCGAGCGCACAATTTATATCGCTGAGACGGAAGTTGTAACCCAGTCTCTCGTGTTTTAGCCAAACATTGCCCTTACCCCTACCCTGATTACGAAGAGATACACACATATCAGCCAGATGGTCATCATCGGTCACAATCATTCCGCCTTCGCCGGTGGTTATCTGCTTATTAGGATAGAAGCCGAATACACTCATTGTGCCGAATGTCCCGACCTTTTTGTCGTTCAATGCAGAACCGAGGGCTTCACAACTGTCTTCGATTACCGCCAGATTGTGTTTTTGGGCAATTTCACAAACGCTGTCAAGACCGGCAGGATTGCCGAAAACCTCCACGGCTACAATGGCTTTTGTCCTGGCGGTAATGCCGGCTTCGATTTTAGCAGTGTCGATATTCAAACTTATCGGGTCAATATCAACAAAGACCGGCCTGGCCCCGGCCATCATAATAGAAGCTGCGGAGGCAATGAAAGTAAAGGGTGTTGTAATAACTTCATCGCCCGGCTCAATTCCAAGTGCTAACATACACAAGAACAATCCGCTGGTCCCGCTATTGACAGCGACAGCCCGCTTTGTTCCTATGTACCTGGCGAAGACCCGCTCGAATTCCGCCAGTTTAGGGCCGAGTGAAAGGTTGGGACTGCGAAGCACTTCACAAACCGCCTCGATTTCTCTCTCGGTGATATCCGGCCGAGACAAATATATCTGCATAACAAAATCTCCTTGGCGAAATTGTACCGGCACCAGCCGATAAATCAAAGATATTTTGAACACACCCACCATTTGACGATTCTTTCTTCGTAGCAGTGCTACTCGTGCTATTGTTCTGTCTCTGATAAATGACAACTCATCGAACCAAGAGCACCCCCAAACGAGTTTGAGGGTGCCACCCAGGATTATATTCAAAACTTAAAACGAGTTTGGGGGAGCCACCCAGGATTATATTCAAAACTTAAAACGAGTTTGAGGGTGTCACCCATAATGTTCTTTCACAACTTAATTGATAGTTGCGAGTTCTCTTATATTTATGGGACGTGATACTAACGAGATAATTGTTTATTTGCCTGTAGTGCTTCGCTTTTGGAAGCAAAACGGTGGGGGCTCGAAAATTGTATTTGTATGTTAAACAGCCTTCGATTTAAAACCGATTAAAGATACGGTTTGAGTATATAGTGGCGGGAATCTGGAAATGGCAAAAGGCAAAAACGTACTAACGACAGGCGACGTAGCCAAGATTTGTAACGTCGCACCTCGAACAGTCTCGAAGTGGTTTGATAACGGCCAACTGAAGGGCTATCGCATACCCGGCAGCAAGGACCGTCGAATACCCGTCAGCGAACTGATTCGCTTTATGAAAATACATAATATGCCTACCACGGCAC
>JBGVTO010000235.1:0-5516 GCA_041862635.1 Phycisphaerae bacterium
AATAAACAAAGCCTTTGCGGAGGTGACTGGTGCCTGGTGGTGCCCCTGGTCTTCAAAACCAGTGTGGGGCTGATAAGGTCCCGGGTGGGTTCGATTCCCATTCGCCTCCGCCATTTATTACAGCGGCTAATTAAAGCAAAACTATTTGCTTGTTTTTGGCCGATATGAAAAGTAAACTAAAAGAATACAAAAACTGTATATCAATGGATGGGGTTTCCATGCTGACAAAAAAAATAAAAATAATCATTTTTTGCCTGCTGATTTCGCTCGGAGTGATTGTGTTGGCCTACGGCGTGTTCTTTCATTCTATAAAAATCACAACCACGGTGGAAGGTGGTTCTGTATCGATTACCAAGTCGGAACCCGCTCTTGTCAAAGACGCTTCCGTGGGCGGCGTAGCGCGGGATAAATCAGGGAAAGTTAAGCAAACATACACCGGCGAGTCCCCCAAAGCATGTTCGACGTGAGGCAGTTGAAAACCAGACTATGGTGGCCATGGTCGAAAAAACGAAATTAAACAATCTTGCTTCAAAACTGCTCGGCGGGCGAATGTGGATACAATCAGCATTCCTGCTTGTTTGGCTCGACCCTTTAGGCCTGCGTTTGCACACTGTGTGCTCACCTGTTTTTCATTGTTACGCATGTCCGCTGGCAACTTTCGCCTGTCCTGTCGGCATCCTTGCCCAATTCAGTGCACTGCATATTTTTCCATTTATGGCGGTTGGCCTGTTAATCGCAGTCGGCGCTTTGTTTGGTTCGCTTATATGCGGGTGGGTATGTCCCTTCGGTTTTCTGCAGGACCTGCTCGCTAAATTTCCAACGCCAAAGTTTGACCTGCCCAAATTGGCCGGGTATTTGCGTTATGTAGTGCTGATTGGTGCTGTGTTAGCTATTCCCTACTTCTTCGGCGAAGGTCATCCGCTTTTTGTCTGTCGGGTTTGCCCGGCAGGAGCACTCGAAGCGGCGGTACCTAATATGACCGGACAGGCAATAGCGGGTAATGAGATTGCTTGGCCGAACGCAGTGAAGCTGACTATCCTTGGCCTGTTTCTTATAGCTGTTTTGTTCGTAAAAAGACCGTGGTGCAGGATACTGTGTCCGCTTGGTGCGATATTCTCACTTTTCAATCGCGTCTCAGCCTTTTTTCTACGGTTCAACGCCGACAAATGCACCGACTGCAAGCACTGTCATCAATTGTGCGAATATGGGATAGAGCCGGAAAAAGGCCCCAATGACTTGCGATGTGTTCGCTGCCTCGAATGCATCCGCTGTGACCCCGGCGCTCTGACTCTCGGCAGCATATTTGGGAAACCTCAAACACAGAAAAGTGCGATTGAGAACCTTGAGCCCCAACCCCGTTAGAAATCTCCGCTTGTTACTCACTCAGTTCTGCTTTTGAGCGATTGCACTTATTTTCTCATCGATTTCAGTCAGGGTAAAGCCCTCAGCCTGGACAATATGCTCACGGTTGGTCAGAATCAGCCAGGGAAGAGACCTCACACCCCAATCAAACTTGGTTTTTTCCTCATCGCCTTGAACCATACCGACGGTGAAGGGGATGTTGTATTTTTTCATCCATTCATTCAATGCTTTTTCATCAATCTTCGAGGCCTGCACGGCAACGACAATTATGCCTTTTTGTTTTAGATTTTCTGCTCGCTTGGCAAGTTCTCTTATGCAGTTCCGTGAAGGCCGCTGCTGCATATCGAAGAAGCAGACAAGGTGCATTTTACCACTGACATCTGATAGCGGCAGTTCGACTTTTAAGTCTTTCAGGTGAGGTAATGGTTTGCCTATCAGCGATGGACTGAAGATGAGCTTTTGGCCCAGAATGACCTTGACATTCTCGCTGCCTCCATTTGCCCATGTCTGGCCGCTCAGTCGCTGCGCCGATGGTGAACTCGCGTCAATATACAGAGGTTCTTTGCATACACCCGTAATGCGGAACCGGCCTTGAGAGTCGGTAAGTGTTTCGCCATAATCCAACTCTCTATAATTTCTAATAATTTCTGGGCCATAGACTGAGACCGATACACCGGCAAGGGGTTGATCGTTTGAGTCCATTACTACACCTGATATCACCTCATTGGCCGGCAGTAATATAATCGGGTCTATTTGTACAGGCTGAGCTGTATCGTCGTGAAACAGGATTTGTTTAACTGCGGTTTGCCCGAAACCCTCGGCATATGCGACAATGGCATACTTCAGACTGTCCCCTTCGGGAGGAACGGAACGGATGGAATAGACGCCGTTAGGGTCGGTGGCTACCTCTGCTACTGTTGAGGTAGATGATAATGTCAGAAGTTTTACAGAGGCTGCAGGTATATTCCTGCCGTTTGGGTCAGTAACGCGTCCTCTGAGTTCATAAGCCGGCTTGAGGATTATCCGGCCGCGAAGCTGGCCTGATTTTGTTGGGTCGTGTAGTACCCCGGTAGCACCCAGGCCAGATGCTATATGTCGAGCCAACATCCGTGCCCTTGAAGGCAGGCGAGATACATAGAAGTTGTCAATCATAAATTGACCGTTGGCGTCTGTCAGTGCACGAACGTGCCCCCATGACTGATACATAACCAATGTGTTTGGAAGCACTTGTCCTTGTCCATCTAATACCTGTCCCGAAATGATACATGCCGAACGGGACAGGGACACCTCGTGCCGCAGGGTTTGCCCTGGTTCGAGCTGTACACTCTGGGACTGAAATGTTCCTCCATAGCCGGTCTTGAAGACTCGAACCTCACATTCTCCTGGCGGGACATGTAATCGAGCCAGTCCATTGGCATCTGTAGACACCGTTTGACTAAATGTAGTATATCGAGGTATAGCTTCTTTTTGTGTGACAGTGACATCTGCATCCCCAAGGGGAGTTCCATTTTCCAGATTATATACCATCACCTCGAACGGGACCCCCTTGCTCAGAGGGATTCTTACATCACGCACCGTCTGTCCGACCTCTACCGTCACGGTAAGGTTTCCTGAACCTTCTTTGTCAGAAATAACCCGCAACAGATATTTGTTCGGTGCTAATCCGGTAAGTTCGAATCGGCCATTCGGGTCTGATTTTACTGGGTCCTGGCAGAAATGCCAGCCGGCGCGACTGTAAGGAATGGCCAGTATGCGTACGCCAGCCACCATCTGGCCTATGTGTTCGTCAACCACTCGGCCTTTGATGCTTGCCTCAGGGGGTAATACGATGCGGATGTCGGTGCGTCCTGCGGTGAACTGCTCGCCCTGACCCGGGCCGAAATCACAAGTCGTCCATACTGAAGCCCTGCCCGTGGCCTTAACTCCAAAATCCGCGGTTGCGCCTTCGGGGACATTATCGAAGAGAAATTGTCCCTTCGCATCTGTCCGGGTAGTGAACCAGCCCTCGGGAAGAAGCGGGGCGATTTCCTGATGCGCCATCATTTCGTTCTTCAGGCATATCCTAACTTTGGCATACGACACAGGGCGCCCTGCTTGGTCCACAACCGTGCCCTTGAACTGGCTCGGTCTGCCTAATCGGATGGTGGTTTCAATGGCACGGCCAAATTGCGACCACCAGCCAAGTGCCAGTCCCTGTTTGCCCGCTACCAACACGGGAGAGGAATCCTTTGTTTCTACCTGAAGAGAGAACCGGCCGTAAGACGTTGTTTGTACCTGTTTCAGGCGCTCATAGCTGCGCTGGTTCAGCTCGTAGTCAGACTTGTAGCAGACCACCGTGGCCCCTTCCACGGGCCGGGCGTTGTAATCAATGACCCTGCCGGTGAAAGTCAACGTTTTGGTCTGCTGACCGAGAGCAGGAACCGTTAGAAAAAGACACCATATTAATACACATTTTCTTCTCATCACGCGTATCCTCCGTTAATGCCGTCTGCTATTTTTCAGCGGACTGGATTTTTTCATCGAGTTCGGCCAGTGAGAAGCCGTTTGACCTTACAATATGCTCATGGTCGGTGAGAATCAGCCAGGGAAGCGAGCGGACGCCCCAGGCGAACCTGTTTTTTCCCACATCGCCTTGGACTATTCCGACCGGGAAGGGGATGTTATACTTTTTCACCCATTCGTTAAGCGTGTTTTCATCAATCTTCGAGGCTTGTATTACGACAACAGTTACGCCTCTTTGCTTGAGCTGTTCGGCTTGTTTGGCAAGTCGCATAATGCAATTCCGCGACGGTCGCTGCTCCATATCGAAGAAGCAGACAAGTATCATCTTGTCGCCGGCATCGGTCGAAGATAGGTCAATTTTACAGTCTTTCAATTCAGGTAAGGGTTTGCCCACTAATGAAACGTGAGGCCTATGAATCCCCTCTTGTCCCAGTATAATCTTTACATCCTTATCGCCCCCCTGGGCATCGAGGAAGCCAGAGCCTCCGGGACTGCTGCCGAAGTTTGCCTGAAGCCGGAGCGGTCCCCTACATATTCGGTCGATAAGAAACCTGCCTTGTGCGTCAGTTACCGTCACCCGTCGTGGCTGACCAGTTGTCCTGCTGCCGCTGGGACCGGCAAGGAAAATCGGTACCCCGGCAGCGAGCTCATCCTCTGAATCAACAACTACTCCGGAAATGGACTGATTTGCCGGCGGCAAAACTATCGCATCTATTTCGACCGGGTTTGCCGGGTCATCTCCAAATGTTATCTTGCTCAAACTCAGCGGGCCATAGCCTTTGGCATTCGCCCCAATACTGTAGCTAAAATCCGGTTGTGGCGGGGGGACTGCACTTATCTGGTAAAAGCCCTTGGCATCAGTAAATACCTGCTCACCAACATTTGTGCTCCAGCCCGGAAGAGAAGCCCACAAACTGATGGATGCCATAGCTATCCCCTTGCCATCAGGGTCTGCCACCTGTCCTTTCAACGTAAAAGCGGGCTCAAGCCGAATATCAACCGGTTGAGATTCATCCTTGAATTCAACCAGACCTGCAAGATTACGTTGTGCATCCTGAGCTAACAAGAATTTTTTTCTTATACTGCTTCTCCTGCGCCAGCTGACTTCGAACCGTCCATCTGCGTTGGTGCGAACTGCCTGCTCGCAAACCGGTTTAGATGCGACTGCTACTGACGCCACTGGTTGGCCATTTTTGTTACGCACAATACCCGAAACACTTGGATGGCGTTCCAATTGAATATGATGCTTGGTAACCTTTCCTTTTACTACCGTTATCGGTTCCGCACTTCGATAATAGTTATAATTTCGACTACCGGCGCTAATGCTACATTTACCTTCGGGCACTCGAAAACGAGCACTACCCCCGGCATCAGCTATGACTGATTTAACGTAACAGGAATGTCTGCCGAAATTTGCCTCTTGACTAACATAAATCCATGCTCCTTCAATCAAATCATTCGTTTCGCCATCGCGTGCAACCACCTCGAAGATTGCTCCTTTGCCGACCGGTATTGTGACATCACGAACTGTCTGGCCTGTCTGGACCGTGGCCTTTACATCTTTGCCCACCCAATCGGCCATTCGGTCGCGCGGAGGGACGACCTGCAGGGAGAATGCGTCGGCTGGCAGTCCTTTAAAGCAGAATCGTCCG
>JBGVTO010000236.1:0-11495 GCA_041862635.1 Phycisphaerae bacterium
CCGTATATGTGTCTATTACTTTATTGAAAAATAACGAGGGAAGGCCCACAGGAACTGTGGCAGTTTTACGCGACATTACCGGGACCAAACTAAGAGAAGAGGAATTCAATATATACAGCGAGAAAATGGCTCGAGCTGAAGAACTCGCCTCGCTGGGAACCTTAAGCGCTACTGCGGCTCATGAACTAACACAGCCTTTAACGGTTATTCGTCTGTCAATTGAAAATGCACTGACACAGCTGGAAGCAACATCTTCTCCAGAGACTGTCACAAGAAGGCTTAAGGACAGTCTAACCGAAGTCTCGAATATCACTTCAATTGTCGAGAGGTTTCGTAATTACGCAAGAAGGTCCTCAGAGGAGATTGTTAAAGAGGTAGAATTAGGGGCCGTTGCTGAGAAAATTGTGAAGTTATTGAACGAAAGTGCTCGGCGTGCTAAGATTGCTTTGTGCCTCAATGATGTGGACAAACTGCCACCTGTATATTCGAACGAGAAAGACATGGAACAGCTATTTTTTGCACTTGCTGATAACGCTATACAGGCAGCCGACGGCAAGAAGAGTCGACAGCTTATCATAAGCGGTGCCGTAAAAAATGAGCACATTGAGTTGTGGTTCTCTGACGACTGCGGCGGGATCACCCCGGATAATATCGATAAGATTTTTGAGCCGTTTTTCACTACAAAACTGAAAGGGCAGGGGACAGGTCTGGGACTTTGCATCGTGCAGAGCATCGTATCTCGAGCCGGCGGAAAAATTCGGGTCGAAAGCAAGTTTGGTGAAGGCTCAATTTTTTTTGTCACGCTGCCTATCAAAGAAAGTACATAGTCGTAACTGAGTAGCAATGCCAAATAACGCGAAACAACATATCTTCTTTGTAGATGATGAGCCGAAGGTGCGCGAGGTAGTTGGCGAGACTCTTGAGGAACTCGGTTCAACAGTTAGCTGTTTTGCCCGTGCGGCTGATTGCCTTGAACAATTGAGTTCCCAAAGGTGTGATTTACTTATCACTGATGTGAAAATGCCTGGGACGGATGGTATGAAATTGTTGGCAAAGGCCAAACGCCTCGCTCCGTGGTTGCCTATTCTGGTTATAACCGGCTACGGCGATATACCAATGGCTGTCACGGCAATCAAGGCAGGTGCTGTGGATTTTATCGAGAAACCTCTCGACAAGAAAAGTTTTCTGTGGAAGGTTAAATCGATACTGCAAAAGAGCACTTCTGATGATTCTTATAAAGGCAAGCCTTTGACCGAGAGCGAAATGAAGGTATTGAAACTGATCATCGACGGTAAGAGCAATAAGCAAATAGCCCATATAATGCACCGTTCCATAAGGACCATCGAAGTGCATCGTGGTCACCTTATGAGCAAGCTTGATGTCGATAACGTAGTTGACCTTGTCAAACGAGCTGCCATGATGGGGCTGGTTGAGCTGCCAGCAAAATAAAAACGTAGCAATCCCACCCAAAATTCAGAAGAACGCCTGTGAGTAGTGACCCACATCTTCTAATGTATTGCAAATTCTTCCAAACAAACAAGATGCCCTAATTTCCAGGATCGTTAAACTTTAATCGAGTCCGTAGAAGCTGGATTTGCTCTTTTCTGCAGTTATTTTTTGTCTTAAAATCTTACTCTGAGACGTTTCTGGGTATAGATTGAACGTTTCAACAGAAAAAAGGGGATTGTCCGATAAAACAAAAATACGTAGTTTCCACAGTCGCTATGGACTTAGAAATGTGGTAACATTATATTTTACGGTCATATGGAAGTGGCACGTTATGGGGGCCTTAGGGCAGGAGGCACAATACGATGGTCCTGTGGAAATAAGGAGAGGTTGTTTTTTTCTGTCCTCTCCCCCCAGTTCTTTCGGCCTTTAATTAAGTAAACGCAAGGAAGCACGAAAGTGGCTTGATATAAGTCTGCCGTGGAGATAAGCAAGCCTCTGGTCGTACCGTGTGCGCTTGGTGCAACGGCGCTGATATCGACCAGAGCAGAAAAGCCAATTACGTCGACTTTGCAGTTGTGACGAAAAACTGACTTAAAGATACAAGTCATTAAGCTTATGACAATAAAAACAAATAAATCGTCGTTGTTAACACTAAACAAGGAGGACGCGATATGAAAGACTTGTGGTTAAGAAACAAAAAAAGCAAATTCAATCCTGAGTTTAAAATTATGTTAGAAGTGTTGGCTTTGATGGTTGTGGTGGCGCTCTGCATCGCAGAGCACGCAGCTTCGAATAATTCGGACAATACAGACAACAACACGATATCAAGTCAAGAGGGTCTCTTTGATCCCTTTACGCTGAGTACTATCGTGCCGGTAATGGAAAGTAGCTCGGGCACGGTTATCTTAGGTAGTCCGACAACGCGGCCCGCAATAAGGATACCATTTAGACCACCAGTGCGGAGCCCGTTTCGGCCTCCTTGGGTCACAGGCAAAGCGCCTTGGCCCCCAGGACCACCTTCGCAAAGAGGGGGATTGTTCACAACAGAAAACTAATTCGTCCTAACGTAAGAAAAGCATTAGTGGTTTTCAAGAGAATGATAGTGAGAATTTTATGTATAGCTGGATGATGGATGGGAAATCATCTTTGTATGGGTTTTCAGGGATGAGAGCCTTGGTTATTTAACAAGTTCGTAGCGTAGTGGCGTGTGAGGATACCGGCACTTCGTAAGTAGTGTGAAGAAGATTTAAAGTGAACTTCGTGAAACACGAATTCTTTGTTGAGTGCATATCAAAGAGCCAGAGGGTTTTTGGTCTCTTCCTGACCGTATTATTATCCATTTACTTAGCTGGATTCAGGGACCAAGTTCGTCTGCCTTCTGCAGATCAATTGGCTGAAATCGAAAATACATACGACCAAAAGAAACGAGGAAGGATGACATGATAAACCAGCGTGAAAATCATAACACGTTCGAAGAAAATAACTCGTATATGGAGATGCCGTCCGCAATTGGAACGACGTCCGAGGGCCTGATCCAAATCATATGGCGCAGCCGTTGGATCGTGCTGCTTACAACGATTGTGGCCCTGGCAGCAGCTTTCGTTTATCTTGATATGACTACCCCTATTTATACCAGTACATCCAGAATTTACGTTGAGCAGAATGGCCCTAAGATTATCAGCGACTTGGAAAACTATGGTGTGATGACCGAGTCTCAATGGTATCTCTACACTCAGGCTGAACTGCTCATATCTACGCCAATCATAGCTGACGCGGTTAAGACTCTGCAAATGCAGCAGATGAAGACGTTTACTCAAATAGGCAATCCGGTTGGCTATTTGAAGAATTCTCTCCGTTCAGATGTAGGTAAGAAGGATGGTATCATCAACGTATCGTTCAATTCACCTTACCCAACTGAAGCCGCCCAGATCGTAAATGCGGTTGTGGATTCCTATAAAACTTATCACAGTGCTCGCAAACGCAGCACTTCAGCAGAAGTCTTAAAAATCCTTCAAAACGAAAAAGACAAACGCACCAAGGAGCTTACAGAAAAAATGAAGTTAATGACGGACTTCAAAAAAGCGAATGTGTCGCTGGCATTTGAAAGTCCGGAAGGCAATATCATACTCCAACGGCTCGGAAGATTGTCCACTGTTCTGACAGAGGCTCAACTCACAACCATCGAGAGAAAATCTATCTACGAATCCACCAAGAAAATGGTCAATGACCCCGCCAGACTCGATGAGTTTATAGAAGCACAGAGAGCCGAAGGTATATATATATCCACAGGCAGTGAAAGAGAAGCGCTCAAAGCCAAACTCGACGAGCTGGAGCTTACCAGTATAGGCCCTTTGAGCCATCTCACTTCTGACCATCCGGATGCTAAGACGCTCCGGAGTCAAATCGAGCACATAAAGTCTCAAATTGCCGACCTGGATGCCGAATTCGCACAGGCTCAGCTTGGTGTGGCAGAACAACAGTATCTTGCTGCGAAAGAAAAGGAAGATGAGATAGCCAAATTTTACGAAGAACAGCGCCGGCAGGCCCTCGACCTGAATGAGCAGCTTGCTCAATACACAATGTTACAGTCAGACTGGGAACAGACAAAAAAGCTGTGCGATATTCTCAACGACCGAATAAAGGAGCTAAATGTCACCGAAGATATTGGGGCGCTGAATATCACTATTCTCGAAGTCGCACGTCCAGCAAGTATGCCATCATGGCCCCAAAAGGAAAGAATTATGGGTATTGCGCTGGTTTTGGGTCTCATGCTCGGCGGCGGCCTGGCACTTCTCCGCGGCTGGGTGGACCAGAGGCTGCGCTCAGCGGAAGAAATATCAGCCATTCTTGGCGCCCCGGTTCTCGGCGTGGTGCCATCAATGTCCAGAAAGCAAAGCATAGTAGTCCGCGGCCAGCAAGTGTACCTGGATTCCGACTCCCACGCAGCGGAGGCCTACCGCACTATACGTACATCTGTGTTTTTCGGGGCACCCAAGGACGAGACAAAGACAATACTTGTCACTTCCCCTGCAGCAGTTGACGGCAAAACAACTCTGGCTAGTAACTTGGCCATTGCAATGGCCAAGGCCGGGCAAAAGGTCCTCATTCTCGATGGCGATTTCCGAAAGCCTATGCAACACAAAATTTTTGAAATTAACCATCAGGATAAGGGGCTCAGCAGCGTGCTTACCGGAACTACGACGCTAGAAGAAACAATCGAACCTACCGGAGTTGACGGCCTGGAATTGCTGGCATGTGGCCCGGACGTGCCCAATCCGTCCGAGATGCTCAACAGCGAAACCTTCGTTAAGCTCTTGGAACTCCTCTCGAACAAATATGACCGTGTCATTATCGATTCGCCGCCGGTGACAGCCGTCACCGATGCCAAGATACTCGCAGCGATATGCGATATAACGCTTTTAGTGCTGAGGGCGGAGAAATCCACCAGAAGGGGCTGTCGACAGGCCCATGAAGACCTGCTAAGCGTTGGTGCCCGTGTCCTCGGAACGATTGTAAACGATGTTCCAAGAAAAAGCCGCTACGGCTATTACTACGGTGGCTACAGATACTATTACGGCAACGGCCGTCGCAAAAAGAAAAAGGCCAGTGATAGAAAACCGGCGGCGCTTATGGAAGGGCCTGGTAGTTTTGTAGGCTCGAATGATTAGGGATAGCAGATGATAGACTCTGTGAACGGCAACATAATTGATACTCAAGATCACCATCTCAAAGGATACGGATGGGAGAAGTTCACCGATATCCACTGCCACTGCTTGTTTGGTCTTGATGACGGTCCTGCCACAATGGCTGAGTCACTTGCGCTGTGCCGGAGGCTAGTCAAGGAAAACATAGCTACAGTAGTGGCAACACCACACCAGCTTGGTCGCTTCGATGGTTGTAATAAAGCGGCGAACGTGAGAGAGGCCGTCAACGACCTGAACAAAGCGCTCAGAAACAGCGACGTTCCAGTTAAAATCATCCCCGGAGGCGAGGTTCGGGTGGATGAAAGGGTATGCCAGTTTCTGGAGGCTGACAAGATATTAACACTTGCCGACGGTGGCAAATATATCCTTCTTGAACTTCCATACCAGGTCTTTATCGATATTGAGCCGCTGCTTATTGAACTTGCCTCTATGGGCATCCAGCTTGTTATATCACATGCTGAGAAAATCGCTTCTCTGGCAACACAGCATCAGATAATACTCAGATGGCTTGAGCACTCCGCCCACCTTCAGATAACCGCATCTAGTCTGTTGGGCGATTTTGGGCCGGAAGTTCAGAGGGCTGCCTGGTACTTGTTAACTTCTGGCTTGGCAACACTTGTGGCGACAGATTCACACGATACAAACCTGCGTAGGCCCCAGATGAGAGCTGCTTTTGGGCGCATCAGCAACAAGCTGGGCGAGGATCTTGCACGCTTGGTCTGTATTGAGAATCCATCAAGGGTGATAAACGGCCAGGATATACTACCTGTCTCACTCTATGACCGACCGGAGGTGGAGCGATGAGGGAAAAGCAAATCAGTCTCGACAACATCGATGTCCCTTCAAGCAGGTTCGATAAGGTAATCGAATCGCTGCTGATATCGCTTCTTGCTTTTATGCCTCTTGCATTTGGGGCGGTAGAGGCCTGGAGCGAAGAGGTTGTATTAGCCCTTGCAGGAGCTATTTTAGTCTGCTTTTTACTAAAGGTCGTTTTTCGAAAAGAGACAAATCTGGTCTGGTCCTGGGCATACATTCCAGTAGCACTATTTATCCTTATAGCAGTATTTCAGCTTATCCCTCTGCCAAGTAGTGCAGTAAGTGTAATTTCCCCCAGTACGGCCTCTGTTAAAAACGAACTTTTGGGCGATTTGCCACAATCCGCTGAGCTGCTTAAGTCGATGACACTTAGCTTCTATCCAAACGCTACGAAACACAACCTGCGGTTGATACTTGCCGTGGCAGCAGTTTTCTTTGTGGTTGTAAATGTATACCGCCAGGCAGAACAGATAAAACGTCTTCTGGTGTCAATTTCCATCATCGGTGGTGCCATTGCCCTGCTGGCACTCGCACAGGACTTTTTCGGTAATGGGAAAATATATTGGATAGTACCCACTGGTCACGGCGAGGCTTACTCAGGCCCGTTTATTAATCATAGCCACTACGGACAATTTGTGAATTTATCAATCGGAGCAGCCCTTGGCCTTATCATGGTAAAAGTCCATGAAGCCTTCACAGGAAAAAGAGTTACGCTGCTCTTTGTTTTCGAATACCTGAGTTCTCACGCTGCCAAAGTGATATGGTTCCTTATGGCGATAATAATCCTTTGTGCAGCTACGGTTTTTATGTCACTGACCCACAGCGGCATGGTCAGTATGCTTATCGCAGCGGGCTTTACGACTTTGGTCCTTAGCTTAAGAAAGTCTATAAAAGGCCGCGGCTTGATAATGGTCTTGATGGCACTTGGGGCATTTATCTGCGTACTCTATATAGGTTTCGATGCGGTCTATGAACGGTTAGAGACTCTACGGCAGTTACATGAAACTGAGGATAGTCTTTGGCAGATACTTAAAGACATATCACTTGCATGGGTCAAATTCCCTATTTTCGGAACAGGCTTGGGCACGCACGAAGTCGCTTATCCGATGTTCGACAGCTCGACCATTACAGCCCTTGCTACACACGCAGAAAACGAATACGCTCAGACTGTAGAGGAAACCGGTCTTATTGGCCTGATTACTCTGGTGTGGTTTGGAATTTTCATATGGATCAATTATGTTCGTAATGTAAGAAGCGCTTATACACCGATTCGCTCGGCCGCCTATGGTCTTGGTTTCGGCCTTTTGTCAATAATGCTGCACAGCTTAAGCGACTTTGGCCAACATCTTCCGGCCAATTCCGTCCTGTCGGGAATATTTTGTGCACTTTTGCTGGCTCTGGCCCATATAGAACAAAAAGGTAATTCAGCTTCGCATGTTCCTCAGGCATCTCGAAGTTTTAGAAGTTTGCGCGTTGTTGCCTTGGTTTGCGTATCTGGCGTTTGGGCCTGGGTCTTGCTCGGTGCCAATAGCGCCCGTCTTGCCGAAGCCCACTGGAAAAAAGCCCTTGCCGTCGAGCAAAGTCTCATAGAGAAAGATTGGCAGGCAAGCGACGAAGAATATATAGATTTGATCTCAAATGCAGCCACAGCGGCTGATTATCAGCCGGACAACGTCAAGTACAAGCATTGGCTGAATGTCTACCGCTGGAAATCTATCAGCCGTGTTACTAATCCGAATACCAGCACAGCCATTATCCCTGAACAGGCGATGAAGTTTGCACGCCGTATCGTCGACGAACTTCATAATGCGCGCTCACTCTGTCCGACTTATGGGGCGACCTATTGCGTTGTCGGTCAGCTTGAAAAATTTACGCTGGACGATCCCAACGGCGCAGAACGTATCCGAAAAAGCTTTCAGCTTGCACCTTGCGACCCCACAGTCTGTTTCGTAGCTGGCCTCCTGGATACAGAAGAGGGCCACATTGATGCTTCATTTGCAAAATTCAGCAGGGCAATACAGCTCGATAGCGGACTCTTTAGAGAAGTGGTTGATATTTATGTAAACCATATAGACCGCCCTGATTTGGCCGTGATGATTGCTGGCAAAGACAACAGCTGGCTGAATCACGTTGCCAACATCTTGGCTGAGAGCAGCGAACATCAGACCTTGGCCGAAGAAGTCCGGTCTCAGGTTGTCGAGCTTCTCAAGTCGAGACGCCAGGAGACAGACACCTTAACCGGAGTAACTAAAGAAAAACCAGCACCTTAGTGTGCCTTAAAAAATAGTACAACTTGGCTTTCAACTGACGTGTGACATTTGAATAGATGAAAGCTGACAAAATACAAATTCTCGTCGTGTGCACCGACGGGGACGGAGTACGCGCAGAGGAAACGGGTATTGAATGCTAATGCCTAATACCTGAACGCTAAAAAATGCTCAGACTATCCGACAACCCAGCTATCCTAACACCAAAAGTTCAATCAGTTATTGAACTTAGCGACACCTGGTGGGTCGCCCACACAAAGGCCCGATTCGAGAAGGTCTTTGTTGTAGTTTTCGAAAGAAAAGATGCAAAAGCCTGGTCCTTGAGGTAACTATTCTTGGTCAGGGCGCTATTGTAGAAGTCGACTCAGACCAATTGGAACCAATGGAGTGAAAACTGAAAGCTACGTACTGAAGTCTGACAGCTAAATATGAAAACCTATCTATCTGTATATCTTGGTTCCGCTTTTCTTGCGTTAATGATTACCCCGGTTGTAATCTGGCTTTCGCGCCGACTCAATATCGCTGACGTTCCGGGTGCACGCCACATGCATACAAAGCCCATATCGCACATCGGAGGGGTGGCAATACTTCTTTCTATGATGCCTCTTACTGTTTGTGTGCTGTTCTTGTCGAACGTCATCGGTGATGCCTTTCGGGCTATTCTACTGAAGGTAATGGTGCTGCTATCTGCGGCTGCGTTTATATTCTTAGTAGGGCTGATTGACGATATTAAGACAAAGGGCCTGCGAGCACGTATCAAATTTCTTGCCCAACTGATTGCTGCTATTGCAGTGTGTGCCGTTGGTATCCGGATAAGAGCAGTGGTTTTCGCTGACTGGCTTACACTTGATTTTGGTTGGTTATCCTGGCCGATTACGCTACTTTGGATTGTAGGTATTACTAACGCTGTGAATCTCAGCGATGGCCTCGACGGCCTTGCCGCCGGGATTTCGACAGTAGTCTGTGGAGTCATTGCCATATTTGCTATCTATATCGGCCAGCGTGTTATGGCGGTGTTAATGCTTGCTATGCTCGGCAGTTTAACCGGCTTTTTATTCTTTAACTTTAATCCTGCAAGAATCTTTATGGGTGACTGCGGCAGCATGTTCTTAGGTTTTACAATTGCCTCGTCCAGTGTACTCTGCAATGCCAAATCATCCACGCTGGTCGGCTTTGCTCTGCCGGTCATAGCTTTGGGAATACCAATCTTTGATACCTTCTTTTCTATGCTCCGACGGTTCCTGGAGCGCCGTTCAATATTCGCACCCGACCGCCGGCATTTCCACCACAGGCTGGTTGATTTGGGCCTGAATCAACGTCACGTAGTTATTACAATATATATAGTGACACTTCTTGCTTCTGGGCTGGGACTGTTTATGATGGTCACCCGCAATAGTAGTTCTCTTTTAGTCTTTCTTTGTATCTTATTAATGCTGCTTCTTCTATTTCGTATTGTCGGCTCGATTCGGCTCCGAGAGACTATCGCCGGACTGCAAGAAAAATACACTTTGAGCAGCCAGATGAAGGAGGAAAGAAGGAGCTTCGAGGAAGCTCAACTGGTTCTTCGGCAAGCGTCGACGTTTCATCAATGGTGGCTGGCAGTTTCCAAAGCGGCGGACAGAATGGGTTTTTTAAGTCTCAGCTTGCCTCTTACAAATCGTGACGGTACCCATCACAAGCTAACTTGGCGGCAAGAAGTCAAAACGCCCAACATGAGTCATGAGGAACTATTAAAGGTAAGCTTTCCCATTCGAGACCGTCGAACTGGTCCATCTCTTAACTTGAAGGCTGAAGTTTGCAAGAACGGTTCTCTCGAATCCGCCGGCAGGAGGGTAACACTCTTTACCCGCCTGATCGAGGATCACGACTTAGTTGACCTGCCGAGAGATGGAAAAGGAACACCATCTAATTAACAGAACCAGAATACTACTATCCTGACAATATTTTCTGAAGGTCTGTTAACCACCCCATTCAACGCAATTGGGGTATCACAAATGAAGTCAAATGAAGATGTCGCCCAAGTAGTGTGGAATTGGAGAGAATCTGACTCCATCGAAGAAACCACGCGGCGTATGCGCAAGAAGAGTTCCCTTATCAGGTTTTGTATCATGTTCTTTATCGGGTCAGTACTGTTCTTTCCACTCCATCATATCTGGGTCGGCGGGATACTCTATGTTCTGAGTTTGTTAATCTTGGTCGGTGGCTTTGCCGTCCCGCAAATATATACAGCCTTCGACTGGGTGGGACGTTTTCTAGCCATCACAATCGGATCTTTATTTACTTGGGTTCTGCTGACTTCATTCTTTTACGTATGTTTTGTTCCTGGAAGAATATTGTTGTACCTATTTCGCAAAGATCCATTACAACGTGCGCGAACGCCTGACGCCCAGTCTTACTGGATTAGCAAACAACACTCATCGGAAAGGACGCAATACCAGAGGCTCTACTAATGAACATACTTGGAATAAGCGCATACTACCATGATTCCGCGGCTGCGCTGCTGCGCGATGGCGAGATTGTAGCTGCGGCACAGGAGGAAAGATTCACGCGCAAGAAGCACTACGCTGGCTTCCCTGTCAACGCCGTAAGATATTGTCTGGCGCAAGGCGGCTTACAAAACGGCAGTTTGGACGCAGTGGCCTTCTACGAGAAACCTGTGACGAAATTCGTGCGGATTTTGGAGACTTATTTCGGCGTCGCCCCGAAGGGCTTGCGCTCTTTCGTAATGGCACTTCCCATATGGGCCAAGAAGAAACTCTGGATTCCAATGGAAATCGAATTTCAACTTGCTAAGGCAGGCGTGACACTAAATGATCCGATTTACTTTCCCGAGCATCATGAATCACACATGGCCAGCGCCTTCTATCCTTCCCCGTTTGATAGCGCAGTCATCCTAACACTTGATGCTGTGGGTGAATGGTCAACAAGCACCATTGGACTTGGGCAAGGGAATGAGATCGAAATTCTCAAGGAACTGAGATTCCCGCACTCATTAGGATTGTTGTATTCTGCTTTCACCTATTTCACCGGCTTTCGCGTCAATTCGGGAGAATACAAACTAATGGGATTGGCGCCATATGGTGACCCGAAGTATGTTGACCTAATATTGAATGAGCTTATCGATCTGAAGGAAGATGGCTCCTTTCGCCTCAACTTGGACTATTTTGGCTATCTCAATGGGTTGACCATGACTAATGGTCGATTCGCAAAGCTATTTGGTGGGGCTCCGAGAACTCCCGAATCTGAGATAACAAAACGG
>JBGVTO010000237.1:0-14879 GCA_041862635.1 Phycisphaerae bacterium
GTGCTGATACGGTTGATTTTGCAATTGCGTACGGAGCGGCTCTGGCTCATTTGGAAAAGGGACATCGTGTGAATTTCCGCGATGATTTCAGCCCATTTCAGGGCAAAAAGATTAAAATGCAAAAGGCGCTGAAGTTCGCAGCGATATCTGTTACAGGTCTTTTGATATTTTTCGGCTTGTATTTTCAAATACAACTATTCCAAAAAAACAAGGACAAAAGCGCGTTACGTGAGAAATTCGCGAAAGACTACTCGGCAGTTATGTTAGGCCAGAAACCACCGGAAGGAGCTGCCGCGGTAAGAGAGCTCGAAAAGGAATTAAGGCGCATCAGGGACGCCATGAAAGGCCTGATAACTATTAAAGGAGAAAAATCCATATCGTCCAAGCTGACGTTGGTGCTGACAGCGTTTAACAAGTGCGCCGCCCAGACGAACTTAGATATAAAGTCTGTCTCCATCACAGCCAGGGACATTATTATAACAGGAGAAACCTCCAGTCGGCAAAACACGCAAAAATTGTTCAATGCGGTCAGGGATAACGGCCTGGAGATTTTGAGAGAGGCCTACGATTTGAAAGGCGGACGCGACAGTTTCAGCATAACGGTTGTGCCGAAGACATAATCGAGGAAAACGCTTTATGAAAGACATATATAAGAATCCTATTTTATATTATATACTCGTTCCTGTTATAGTCGTCCTATGGCCGTTATTAGTCTGGGCGGTATACTTTCCGGCCGCAGAAAAAGGCGTGAGAGACCAGCAGGCCCAGTATAGGAAAGCCGAAGCGACAATGTTGGAGATTTTAACTCTTGACCCTGATCGGCGGGTGTTTGCTGATTCGAATAACGTCGGTGCTGAATTTACCTACGCCGGTGCAATTGACAATGTTGCTCGCTCATGTGGAATACCTCCGAGCAAGTACAAGCTCAGTTCAGGAACACTCCAAACCACCAGCGGCCAGAAAAGCCAAAGTGCCAGCGTGAATCTAAAGCAGATTGATATAAAGAAATTTGCTGAATTTCTCGATAAGATTCAGTTCCGCTGGGCGAACCTGCAGTGCAACCGCGTGAAACTTACCAAGAAGCCGGGCCTGCCGGATATGTGGGATGTGGACATAGAATTCAAGTATTACTATTAACAGCCCCCAATTTATTTGAAAGTTGTTTAGCCATTGTCGGCAACTCAACCAATGGTGTTCAGTTTTCGGGACTTTTGCTCGCCTGGTCAGTGCCGCCATAAGCGCCCATATTAATAATGTCCCCATTGGGTGATGGCTCTGACTCAATTTCAGTATCCGGGTCTCCCGTATCAATACATGGGCTTGTTATGTCATCCTGCACCCAGGATTGGCTTACAGGGTCCCATCGGCCGGCTTGTGATTTAAGATGGTAATCTCTGTTGTCAGGGTCTGCAAAGCAAGGGTCAACATTGATGTTAGTATCTTCCTCTTCTTCTCCTTCCTCTTCATCTTCGTCTTCTATTTTCCAGTTGCCTTGGATATTATTGAAGCGAATATCATAATCTTCGGGCGAGACGGAAGGCGATAAGTATATTTCGTTCTCCCAGATGATATTATTCAACACGGGCGGGCCACTATCCTGGTCCCAGGTCCAGGGTATCGGTCCCAGATACATCGCATTTGGCCTGTTGTGAACGATAGTATTGTTTATTATCGAAGGAGTTCCGTACCAGGTTAGGATACCCCCGGAGTCAAGCCCGGAATTATGAGCAATGACATTGTTGGTAATCGTAGGGGAGGCTGCTTGGACGTAAATGGCAGCACCGTCTATAAATGCTGAGTTATCAACGATCGTGTTATTCGTAATCTGGGCCTCCGATTCGCCCATGCAAAAAATCCCGCCACCGGATAAGGCGTAGTTATTGGCAATCAAACAGTGGTCGATAGTTGGATTTGAAGGAACGCCGTAGCTTGGTTCGGCCTCCCATGAGCTGCAGCACAGAATTCCTCCGCCGAGCAGGTCCAGATAATCGCTTCCTGCGTTGTATGGTTTCTTAGCGTATTCAATAATGCAATATTTCAAGATGTCATCGGCCCCACTATTGACAAAACGTATGCCAAACCATCCCTCCTCGGTATCCATCGCGGTAAATAGGATATGCTCTGTATCGGTACCACGAGCACGCAAGTTTGCCCTGTAACCAACCGTCAATCCAAAATGACCTGCGAATTTGAGGGCCACACCCGGCTCAATGATCAACGTTCGCCCTCTTGGAATATGAATATCTCCTGTGATTGTATAGGGATTATTTTCTTTCTTCCATGTACCGCTGACCTCACCACCTTCGATAATCGTTCCCGAGACTCCCACTCCTTTGAGCGCAATTTGTTTGTTTGGGGTATTGCTGGTTGAGTTAATATACACACTGCCGGTATAGCTTCTCTCTTCAATCGGTGTAAATCCAATTTCTACCTGGACGGTTTCGCCCTGCGCCAGAAGATGATTCTCTACGCTGGTAACTATTGAAAAAACACCATTCGCATCAGAAATGCTCAGGTCATTGACTTGTAAATCTACCTTACCTGTGTTTGTAATATCAAGCATGATGGTCGATTCCGTATCAACGGCAACAAAGCCCGCATCCACTGTGCCTGCGGGGGTGATGGTAATCAACGGCAGGTCTGATTGATTTTCGTAAGCACCCATATCCACTATATCACTGTAAATTCTCTGACTGCCCGCAAGGTCGGTTTCCGGGAGATATGTTTCTATTGCGGAATTTATGCATGGCGAAGAGCTTTGCAGTGTCCAGTTGGCGGATGCCCCGTCGTAATCAACTCCAACGCCTGCACTGGGGTCAAAGAAACAAGGGTCAACATCGATATTGCCCTCCCCAGGATAACCACCCTGGACGTCACAATACGATACCACCGGCACGGACTCATCCGTATCGATCTGATATCTCTCATTGCCCCATACGATAGAGTTCGTCATGTCCACTCCGTCTCCGGACACCGTGAAGATACCGCCGGGCGAATTGTTTACTATGGTACAGTTTATGATTTCAGGGGCGCCCCACCCCTCGGTGCATACCCCGCCGCATTGAGGGCTGCTTCCTAACGATGTATTGTTCGCTATCAGGGTATTTCTGATTAGGGGATAGCTTTCATTGCAGTAGAGTGCTCCTCCCTTGTCGCCTATGTTATTGGTAATCTTGCAATTCGTAATGGTAGGGCTCGAGGCGTAGCAAAATATGGCTCCTCCACAGCTGTCTTTACCCTCGTCTCCCTGAGGATTATAATAACGTGTAACCAGCCCGGCGCTTTTCTTGGCATAACTGATTGAGCAGTGAATCAATACGTCATCGTCTCCGGAGTCCAGAAATCGCAGCCCGCCCCAGCCTAAGTCTTTATGCAGCGTTGTAAATTCTATCAGGTTATTCTCATTTCCCTCGGCAGCCAGCCGAGCGTTCTTGCTGATGGTCATGCTGTATGGTCCAACGAACAAAACTTTAACTCCCGGTTCAATAACCAGCTCGGCGTCTTCCGGCACTTCGATGTCCCCGGATATAAAGTAGGGTGAATTGGCATCTGTCCAGGTCCCGGATACTTCTTCCTCTTCGATTTCCGTCCCACCGGCGAAGGAGTATCCACTTAAAACCACACGCTTGGTATTCCCCTGGCCGTAGTCAATCGTGAGAGTTCCATAATATCCCCCCGCCTCGTCCGGGCAGAACTTCACATTAATCGAAGATTCCTGTCCCGGACGTTGTATCTCAAGAGAATCTATGAAGTCCGAGTATCCGTCATCTGAGGCGGAGATTAAAAATCCCTCCGAACAGGAAATCGAGCTTATAACAACTTGTTCGGCTGTATTATTTTTGATAAACAGCGTTTCAGGTTCGGATTCCTCCCCCGGAACGCAGTAAAATCTCAGCGACGACGGATCAGGCTTAATAGTCGCCGGAACAGGTTGAATGTTCAAAATGACTTCAGAAACGATGTTTAAGTCGGATGGAAGGGTGCTTGGAAGGTGATACCATACCTCAGTCATTTCCTCAGGGCTGTCGGAACCCCAGCCGAAATTAAGGTGATACTCTCCGTTCGTATTATAGCCGTCACAAACAAGGGCGTGTCCGCCATAACCATCCGTCTGACTGATAGCTAAAAAAACAGGGAGTCGATTGATCATGTTCTCTTGCAGCATACGATAAAATTCATGTGACAGACCACCGGTCATGTCGGCCGAATGAAAACCAAACTTGTAACGCAACGCATTCCGCGCATCATAAGGTGAGGCACTTGAGCCCTCGCTTGTATAGTCCATTCCAATGGCGATACCACAGGCAAAACTAAGTGCGGCGACATCCGTATCATTCGGCTCAATCTGCCTGCTGTATTTAAGTCGCAAATCCTCAAGGTGCTCGTTCAGCTCCTCGAAAGAGGGGAAATCGTATATGTCACTGTCTCTGTCGATATCGATACCGCTGAACGTTGTAAACTCATCGTCCTCGTCGAAACTTACGTTACATTGCCGATGATAATTGATCACCTGTGCCATCGCCGTCGCAACACAGCCGACATAAGTTCTGTTGGCATCGACCGGGTCGAGCGGACAAAAGTCGTTGTAAGGCGAATCCTGGTCCCATGTGCTCTCCAGCCACCCGCCGGTGGAAGTCGTGTTCTCCTGGGGCCACTGCTGGAATGTCTGGCTCACGGAAGGCTCTGTATCTTCGTCGGCATAAAGATTCCATAGGTTGTTGTTTTCCGTCGTGTTGAATTGGTCATACTCGGCCAACGCCTTTTTTCTTAGCTTCATGTCCTCTTTCAGCAGACGGTAAAGCGGGTTTTTTCTGTCCTCGTCGGTCGGAAAAGAGTTTTTGAAAGAATAGGCAATAATCGGAGTGATGTCTGTATCCGCAGAGGTTGCTATGAAGCCTCGCGGCTCCAGCTCGGTAACGTATGCAAGCACTATCCCATCATCATCACGAATTTCCCTTAGAGCCGCGGCGGTGAATTTTCTGACAGGCGGTTTCTGTTCGCCTTGCACTGAGAGCAACGTTATTTGTTTTCCCTGACGGGCATCCTGCACCTTGAGAAATGTTTCCGCAGCTTTTTGTGCCTGCTCAACGCTAACAGGTTCAGCTAAAAGAACAGAACAGAAAAATAAGCACAACCCAATCGATGTAACGGCAGCTAAATTTCTTTGTTTGATGGAATGCATCAGAATATCCCCACCTTTCTTTGAATCTTTCGGCTCGAAAACAGCCTTACCAATGGTATCGAAATGGCCAATCAGGCCTTTAGATTTATTATATTGGCCGTTTTGGACCTCCTCTTTATTCGTTTGGTGTCCTAAAAAGTTCGGTTTTTTTAGTATGGTGAAAAGCCGCTAATCGTGAGCCGGACGCCCTCCACACACTTTTATAGACATAGCATACCATATCTCAAAGAAATTGTCAAATCCAATTAAAAAATAAAGAAAAGGCCAGGCGATTACCACTGGACTTTGTCCACCCATCCGCAGTCGCTGCCGGAGTCCCCGCTTCCATCCTTGACATATCGCCATTCCAATGTGTGTGAACCCGAAGTGCTGATGGTGTAGGCCTTCTGTTCCCAGTTCACTAAGCCGCTGATCCTGTCCTGAAGCGAGCCGTCGATATAAAACTCCAGGAAGTCGAAATCTTCCTCAGACGATACCTTCCAGTAGAACTTCACCGTTCCTGTCCCGCTCACCGTTGTCTGCATCCACGTGTCCTGCCTGTGCGAGATATCTCCGCTCTGTGCGGCGTCCCCATCGTATCGGGTCGTCGTGGTCTGGGCAAACCAATCCGCACTGCCGCCAGTGGCGAAGCTCAAAGCCGTATCCAACGCCTCGGACAGTGGCCAGGCCGTGTCTGAAACGTGAGTTACCAGCAGCTTCGGGGCATAGCCTCCGTCATACGAATAGAAATGACGGTAACCACCCTCGGATAATCGCGTGCTGTACAAAATCGCCAGCGAATTGCCTGCCGACCATCCGGTGCGGTTAACGACCTCCTGGACCACGTCGGCAATATCGGGACTTCTGTACCAGGTGTTTTTTGTCCAGGATTCGTGGTGATCCCAATTGACCGAAGCATCGGTTCTTGGCCGAGCGGATATATAAGGCATTTGGGAAAAGCTGTCAGCATTGTCAGTGTCTTGGGCCTGTATCTTTCCATAGACGGTGTTAGTCAAGTAATTTTCATAGGACCGTATCTCTAAATATGCGCTGATGATCTCGGCACCGGGTGGAATATTCACACCTTTGAACACCATGCCGGACGTGTAGTATGGCGTCTCATGGCCACTATAAGACCCGACTTTCAGATAATCTGTACGCAGATTTTGAGATGAGCTATTCGAAGCGAACCCGTCATCATCACTTGCAGAAACCTGGTATTCCCCGGGTGGTGTCACGCTCGGCAGAATGGTCAGACCCTTTATGCAAATATTCGTATTCGGGTAGTTATCTGTAATATCCACAAAAAACTGGCCGTCTGAGCTTATGTAACTCTCTCCTGCATTTGCGGTTGCGCCGGAAGAATAGCCTTCAATCGGTTTCTCGGTCGGGATGGGATAGTTATATCCGGGTGTTGTGAATTTAATCACGATGACAAAATCGTCCTCCTTCCTCAGCTCTATCGGCGAAGGCAGCATAACCGTGTGGTAGCCGGCATAGCTGACGGTGCCCGAACACGAACCCAACAGGTCATCGTCTTGGAAGGAGATTCCGTCGAAAGCCTCGAAGTTATGGATTTCATAAGAGTCATAGATATAGATTTCATAAGAAGTTTCTTTGGCAAGCGCGTGAAAACCCACGGCGTCAAGGAGTTCGTCTGCCGAAGCAATGAAAATGTTTGCGCCCCATGCTGTCGTGCTGTTATATCCAGTGGCGGATGTCTGTCCCAGTGGGTCGTATTGGTAATTGGTCATGTATGACGAAGTAGGAACGGCATCACAGAAAGCCACCCCTTCCTTTACGGCGATGGTGTCGTAGTAAGAAATGTAGAAATACCCGTTCTCTCCAAAATCGGTTCCCCAATTGTTCTTGATTAACCAGGCGCCTTTGCCCGGCGCTCTCGATACGTGTTTGTTATCGTCCCAGCCGACGAGTGTCCCCATGTGGTTCGGGTCCCCGCTGCCGTTATAGTAATATGTGTACGCGGAAGGGTCGTAGTAGGGGGAGTCCCAGGTCCAGCACATGCTAACCTGCAATGCCCCGTAGATCATCAGCGCGTCCTTAATCTCACTGGGTGTAGTAAAATACAACACGGATCTCACGTATTTCTGACACGACCCACCTCGTGAAGGACTATCGTCCCAGGCGTGATATGGGTCGTCTGACTCGTTGACAGGCCCCGCCCAGCGTGTCAGGTAAGCTGTGCTCATATCAGCATTGCCGCTTTGGCACGGTGTATAATCAAAGCCATGGCAGTTCTTTAGATGATTTTCAGAAAAGTCCCAGATCTGGGCTTTGTTCCTTAGTAGCCAGCTCTCCAGCGAGCCGTACGTGGCGAAAGCCCAACAGCATCCACATTCGCCCTGGTTTTTCACCGATGTGACATGTCCCGACTCCCTCAGGTCGAATTTTGCCGGCTGGGCCAACAGCGGCGCAAAAAACAGGGGGGGTGAGGCTGTCTGAGATTGCAAATGAGACCGGTCAAACGGAGAAGGTACGTAGCCTGACGTGAGGCCTTCTGCGTCACGCCCTTCAAAACCAAACGTTGCAGCTCTCTGCTGCCAGGCAATGAAATCTGGATTGAGAGGCGCCTCGCTGACCTGCGGCTCTGGAGTAAGGGGCTGGGCCTGCGCCATAATCCCGACCTGTGCCCAGAGACACACCCAGCTCACAAATACCAGGATTGTGCATTTGACCGGACTAAAATCGTTATAAAATGCTGACAGCTTGTTGCTTTGCTCATCTCGCGAGGGATTTGTCACTATGTGTTTTGATATTCTCATTTAAGACTTCCACCTTTTCCTGGCTGTGGTATTTCGCAATAAAGTACGGCCTTTTCTTCCAAATTTCTGCCTGAGCCTGCAATTTCAGCTTTTGCCGTTCACTGATTTGCTGTGTTTGGCCCCCCAAAAATGGATTTTGCCCGTTTTGTTCGTTTTCTCCTTGAAAAGTTGTCAATATTTATTGCGTACCCGATGCGCGCGGATACATCGGCTGTAAGATTCTGTGCAAACTCAAGCAAAATGAGCTGCCTGCCCTATTCTCCTTTTTGCTTGCTGCGAGAAATCCGCAAGACCAATATATTTATACACTTTGTACACCTTAGTGTCAAGACAATTCGGCCACGCCATTAGCTATGTTTTTTGATGGGTTTGTGCAATTCTATGTTTTCTTTTTATGGGGCTTTTTTCGTCGGTTCAGCTCATCAAAGATTGAACGTTGTGATTCCTGAATAAAGAATCCGGTTCTTTTAAGCAGCTCTTCGTATTCAGCTTTCGATAACAGCACAAATTCACTTAAATGGTCCTTAATATCCTCGTCCCAGTAATTATCATAATCAAGCTCTTCAGGATTCAGGTCCTTCACAAGTAGCGGCCCGCTGGTCGAAAGAACATTACCATCCTCGTCAGTCTCAATGGCAAATAAATCACCTGTCCTCTTATGCCGGTAAATAGCTTTCTTGCTCATTTGCTATTCCCCGTCCTCAGCATGGTCGAAGGATTTTATATTTTCTATTGTCATCCCGAACGAAGAGCATCATAGGGGTCTGGCCTTCAAAATCGTTTAACTTAAATAAAAAAATCGTTAAAGATTTAATCCTTCTCCCTCAGGTGGTTCAATGCCGAGAAATTCTCTGTATATCCTGTCTCTATATTCTTTCCCGATTTCATTGACTGCTTCAATGAAAGATTGATAGGTTCCTAATCCACCTATCTTTTCCCAAAATTCATTTCCGATTAAGACTACCTCATCTTCTTTCATATTAAACCATCTGGCGGGAAAACTCCAGTTGTAATCTTCTCTACTTCCATATGGATTGTAGGGCAAAGCATAATAAGCTTCATCTACTTGTAATGGCCCCATACTGTATAGCTTTAATATCTTCTCTTTGCTAACCTTGGTTTGATCACTATTGGGAAGAGGAGCTTTGAGTTCAAAAGCAAATTTTTTACCTTTCTCTTTGTCCTCTGCATAAACGTCACAGATCACTGTTACAGGAATATCTTCACCACCACCTTCCAAAACATATTTTAGCTCTGAATCCCAATTTGGCCTCCTCCTCTCTTTTCCGCGACCAGCATGTTCAAGGGAATTAAGGATTTCTGTAATACGTCTCAGTCGCTCCGCTTTTACTTTTCCCTGAATTGTATGGCTTTGGATCCCAAATCCTAATCCCTCATTAGCTGCCACAATGGCAAGCTTCTCCCATGCGCTACCGAATGGGGTTACAAATCTTCTTTCGAAGTGAGATCCTTTAAATATCTCATCTGGAACGAGTGCGGCATAGAGAGGTTTTTTCGCATGGTGTGTCTCCTTTATGAAAGGATCTGTTATGAGAACCTTATTCATGACCCTATCCATCATCACTTTTATAACAGATTGGATAGCATCCTTCATTTTGTTGGGATCAACCATAATTAATTACTACTCCGCATATTTAAGGCTTCCTCCAGATAAATACTGATTCAAAAAAACTGCTACCACGTCTACCTGTGCGGCGATTAACATGTCTCCTAACGATACCCTCAACTTCCACTCCTATATGATTCGCTATGTCATCATAAAGATTAGATCGATCGTGTGCAACTACAATTAGGTATCCTCCTGATTTCATTACCTCTAGGGTACGACGAAAGACTTTTGCAATATCGCGCTTATATTGTTGCTTAGCTTCTTCACTTTTCCCTTTGTAAGCAGGTCCTATTTCGTTATGGCAATTTTTCGTTAAACCTAAAAGATGATAACTATAGGCGTGTTGCTCGTGATAATCAATTAGACCGACATATGGTGGACTAGTCATTATTCCATCTATTTGCGGAATTCTCATTTTTCGGCTGTCCGCATGATATAGTTCAACAGAAGCGTCTGTACGCACACGTGCGAATTCTTCAATTCGCCTTAGTGTGTCTAGGCTATATCGATGCAAGAATTTGAAGGCTTCTTTTATTGGCGAACACATCCTCGAGTGTTTGTAACACCAGTATGGTTCCTTCTGTGGACTCTTAGGAAAGTCTAGGTCAAAGTGAGTAGTAAGCCGTGCCGATCGCGCTGACCGTGATAATATAACTTTCAAAAGTTCATGGTAATCATACGTGCCGGTCTCAATAAAGTAGCGATATGTTAGCAATTCTCGTAAAGCTCGTGGTGCAAACCACTCTTTAAGATATCCATTTTCCGTAGGACAAGAGAAGCCTTCTAAGGGATCAGGCGAATCCTCAACAAAGAATTTTGCCTGTCTCTTATCTGTCTGTGTTACAAACCGTACTCTTTTTAATATATCTAAAATTTCTTTGCGGGCTTTAATTGTGTCATATTTAGACGTTTTTACACGCGCAAGAAGAATATTGAATGCTGACACATCATAGCCTATAGAGTTTATTCCAAGCTCATTCGCTTGAACTGATGTTGTACCTGAACCAACAAAAGGATCAAGAACGGTTTGCCCTTTAGTAAAATACTTACGCAAAAATATCTCGACTAATTGGGGAATATATTTCCCAAGATACGGGTGTAGCCGATGAACGTGTTTTGTCCTTTCTCTTTCTGGCAAATCTTTCTCACGCCAGTTCAGATTCAGTTTCTCCAACGGTGTTTCGTGCGTAACGTCACTGGCCCTGGTAGGATTAGACTGTGTCTGATATATACCGACTCGTCTTTCCTCGCGAGTACCTCGGTGGGTTTCGCCCATTATTGTTAATTGTTGCTTCGGCCGTCTTTGTCCGTGGTTATTCTCAGGAACAACTTCGTAGGTTCTGTTGTCAATCCGGCTAATCCTTACTGTGTCATCTGGCTTGAGATTGTGGTAGCACACAAACTCCTTAACCCAAGACCTCTTTCGAAAGATCCACCGGGGCTTACCTGTCTTTCTTTCTGTAGGTATGTCAGTCTTGATTGGCTTGAGAAGGCCAGCAGCGTTAATAGTAATCTGGTTTCCCAGATTCGTCTTTGTACAGCCACCGATAACATCTTCGGGAAAGAAATCAGGGCCACAAGCCCGGATGTTTAGCTTATTGTTCTTTATGGCTCCTGCAGTTAGCTTAATGACTCTTGATTCCATTCTTGCTATAATTCTCCTTTTCAAATTGCATCATAACATGTCAGAAACCAATCTGCAAGTGAAAAGCGATAAGGCGCAAAACGAAGTCATGAATTCCCGGGACAGGATACGTATTTCAAGGCTGCCCCCTACTAATTAGTATGCTGTCCCCCCATTCAACGTAGCATAACCATCAAGTTTCTCCTGAGCGTTTACGATCTTTTTGACTACCTTCATCGCTAAGGTTGTCAATGATAGATGCCGTTGGATACCAGACTCTTAGATGTTTTTTCAAACGATCTTGAGCAGACAGTTTCTTCACTGTTGCTTTTTTCGCCACGCATCGGTAATGATATCGTCGCTTGTCTTTTTCTAATTCGGGAACTTTTCCAAAAAAGATTATATCTTCGCATTTTCCTCTGTTAAAGTACTTGCAATCTCCGCACTCAAACGGATTTGACGTCCAAACTCCTTCCGAGTAAGTTTCGACGACCTGATCACAGTATGTAATCCACTGCTGACATTGAGGGCATCTGAAAGGTTGATCATGATCAAGTTCTGCGGTGATAATGGGGACAGAAGTGGTCGTGACGAATTTAGTGTTTTGATCTTCCTTAAAAGAACCAACTTCGATTCCAAAGATGCGACCGTCATCCTTGAGCACCAGGAAATCCGGAGGAGCAATGCTCCTCCCTTTGGTAATCAATCTTTGATGAAGAAGCAGTGGTATCACAAAACCAAATCTGCGATTAATCAAATAAAGGTAGATTAGGAACTCGATTGCAAGTCCTCTGGATTTGGGAAGAAGCGAATCCATGATTTTATAAAATTCTTTTCCTTCCCTTCCCCAAATTATGTGTCCGTTATAATCTTTCAACTTTTCTAATTTCGTTTTTTGCTCATTGTTTTCAAAGAAATTCGGGAGATTTTGGGACAAAAGTGCTTTTAGAAACCCTTTTCTAAGTTTTGGATCGCTAGATATGTTTTCTTGGAGAAGCAGTTTATTAGAAATCCGCATAACAATTTCTGTAAAAGCCTTTCGATGATCGTCTGAGGCCGTTAAAACGTAATAACCCCGACCAAATAATGTATAAGTCAAAAGATCTGCAAGAGTCATCCCTCGGTGAAAACGACTCCCTTTTTCAAATCGTCCTTCTTTCCTGCCACCCGCATATAGCTCTCGAACAAATTCGTCATAGAATCGCCCAAGTTTTTCCAGTCTTGCCTCATTTCGCGCATATGCTGGGACCTTTTTAATAAAGAAATCCTCTATCGTCCTTAGGTGGGTTACTGCCTGATCCAATCTGTCAAGAACCCTCTTCATTAATTATTACCTAAAATCCTAACATGCAGAACAACAAGTTAATTCCGGGTACACCATACTTAATTCCAGCCTATGTCTGCTTTCCAAAAATCACGAATAATTCACGACAACTTGTATTTTATCCAAATTCACAACCATTCCGCCATACCCCAAAAAATACTCCCACTTGATGCAAACCTCTCAAAAACTCAAAATTACCACCCCGGCCAGCAAAAATCAAGCAAATTCCCCCCAAAATCACCCAAAAATTAAACTCCTCCGCCCTGGAGTTTACCCCCGGAAGCACCCACTTGGTATCCTGCCGGGGGCCTTGTGCCTTTATCTGGTATCCGGCTTTCCTAATAACATGCATCCTGATTTCCTGATAACCTGTTCTCCTTCTTCCGTCTTCTGTTTTCCGTCTTCCGTCCTCCGTTCTTTGACCTGATATCCTGATTCCTGATATCCTCCACCCTGATTTTCTGGTCACCTGATATCCCAAGGAGCCAATTAACTAATCACAAATTAACCAATTAACTAACACTGTCTTTTGTCTCTCGTAGCCAGTGCCGTGTCTCGGACATTTTTTACGAATTGACTTGAAATTTAACCTCTTTTATGGTATAATACCCACCTGTTAGCCAGAAGGCTAACGCAAACCGCCCGCAGGCGGCAGATAGAGCGGAGAACCGCACGAATCGTCCCGCACCAAATAGGCTGTTGCCGTAATTTTGTGCTGGACACGCCAAAAAGCATTATCTGTCAAGTCAGACAAGGTTTTGAACATTTACATTTGTGTAATTTGGATTCTTGCCCGCCTCAGGCGGGTGAATTTAGGATTCTTGTCCGCCGTAGTCTTAACGTAGGCGGATAGTGTTTCGGATTTCGGATTTCAAACTACCAGATAACTCCTTATGCAACAAACACTTATCATCATTCGTCTGTATTCTGTCATCTGTCGTCTGTCATCTGTCCTCTGTCGTCTGTCCTCGCTCCTCTACATTTGTCGAGAGAACTCTACAAATCAGCCCTTTTTATGCAAAACAAACCCAATCTTGTCCGCCGTAGGCGGATTGCAAATGAACGTAAGTATCTATTTACAGACGGCTTATGAAAAAAAATGCGATTGGACACTTGGTCAAAACAAACCCAATTCAAAGCCAATTCAAACCCAATCAAACCCAATCTTGTCCGCCGTAGGCGGATTGCAAAATGAATGTAAACTCACTTATAACAAAGGATTACAGAAAAAAGATGATTTCGCAGTCCAAAAAAGCAAACCCAATTCAAACCCAATTCAAACCCAATTCAAACCCAATCAAAGCCAATCTTTTCTTCATTTTTCTTGTGCACAGCAATTTTTGGCTAATACTATATATAGTATATTGCCTAATTCGCCCAGACAGACCTTGGCGGCTGTCTGGGGTGTTAAGATGGGTCTTTTTCAAGGGTGGTTTTTTAGTATTGGTAAGATGGTTTATGCCGCAAATTAGTATAACTTTCGTCTTTCGCAAAAGTTAGCTGAGTACCAAACTTTTCTAAAGTTTTCAGACCATTATTGTCGATACCAGTGTTAGAAGGTTATTTTGGGCCTCCTAAGGGATTAAGGGGACACACAAGATATAGTGGTTATTGGCTTTGAGGCGGAAAAGGGACGTTTTCGCCTCGAAGCCTGTCATGCAAGGTAGTCTGAATGCCCGATTTCGATTCCAGAGGCCGTTTTAAGGGTGAAAATCGCAAAGTGAATCCTGTCGAAGATAGCCTTGCTCCGGATAAGGATTTGATTATGGAGCAGATTCTTGAAAATATCAATACTACGCCTATTGGTCAGGTGTTAAAAAAGATTGCTTCGCTGCCGGAGGTCCGCAAAGAGAAAGTTCTCGACGTCCGCAAGCAGCTTACAGAAGGTAAATACGATTTCAACGAGCATTTGGATGTTGCTCTCGATAAGGTTCTTGAGGACCTTACTGCATAGGGGGCTGTTTTGCGCCAAGTCTGATAGATAATTGAGGGGTGTTTGAGTCTCAATGGATGTCTGGTGAGGGGCGTGTTTGTATCCGGCTTTTTGTCTTTAGATTCCCATTTTGTGATGTACTGCAAAATGGATTTCCTTTAACTACGAGACTATTTCAGGAACGTCATCGTCCGGCTCATCCAGATCGATTGGTTTGTAGCCGGGCTGCTTTGATTTTTCCATCTCTTCTTTGAAAGCGGCAGTAACTCTTTCTTGAATTCTTTTTCTGCATTCCGAATTTATCGGATGGGCTATATCGGCGTGAAGCTTCATTCTGCCTTTGAAGTTCTTTTTTGCCCTGTTTTCTTGGAGAGCCCCTCCGCAGTTGTTACAATATTTGGCTCTGAGATGGTTTTTGCCTCCG
>JBGVTO010000238.1:0-5149 GCA_041862635.1 Phycisphaerae bacterium
AGGTCGTAGTTCCTTGAGGAAGACCCCCAGCGGCATTACTCACATCGTCAAAATTATCGCCGAAATATATGGTGTGTAATTTCGCACCGAAACCTCCCGTCCATTTAAGCTGCACACCCGTATCTACTAACTCGGCACCATCAGCCGGGTCCGGGAAGTACGCGGTCTTGGGAGGAATACTGAAGCTCCAGACATCGCCTTTCCAGGGACTGTTCGGCTCGGTGTCATTGACCTCATCGATTCTCCAATAATACGTTGTGCCGGGAACAAGACCATCCGGATAAGGAAATCCGGGGAAGCCTGCAACGAAAAACGTATCGGCCTGGTTGCCCCGGAACGTGTCACCGGCGCCGTCGTTCACATCGTCAAAATTATCGCCGAAGTACACATCGTGCGAGACCGCAAAATCTCCCGCCCGCCAGCTAAGGTTCACCCATGTATTCTTGTGGAGCGCAGTGTCCTTCGGGACCGGGCCCAAGGCATACGGATATCCTTTACCACCCTCCATAGCAGCCAGAATCTCGACCTCCGTCAGCGCATGGTTGTAGATGCGGACCTCGTCGATAATCCCATTATAGTAATGGGTACTGCCGTTCCGATGCCCAATTCGCAGAGGAAGTTGTGGAGGAACGAGCTCTCCGGTCTGGGATTGTTCCAACACCATCTCTCCGTTTACGTAGATTCTCGCATTAGAACCATCCCAGGTCGCGCAGGCATGCAGCCATTCATCCGGGTCTATAACATTATTTGGTGTCTGCTGCACAACATGTCCACCGTCTAAGGAAAGCGTGAAGTAGAGGTAACGCCCACCTCGGTTGACGAACAGCCCATAGTTTTCCCACGGACCGTTTTGCTGTCCATTTGCCATGATGGCCAGCCAGGTATCGCCGGCATCAATCCAGTTTATCCAGGCAGCAATTGTCACGTTGGGAGTTATTTCAAGACTTTCTGAGGTGGGAACTTCTACATAGTTGTCTTGCGCATTGAAGTGAAGAGCATTTCCATACTTGCCGGCGTCCCACGTTGCGCCATTGATAGTGCCGTTGTTGCCGTTACCGCTTGAGTCGTAGACAATGTCCCCAGAGCCCTCATCAAACGTCCAGTAAGCCACGAGTTCGGCTGAAGCATTGCCCGCTATGCTGAGCATCAAAACAAAAGAAATTAAATAAATCGATTTTCTGCACATAATAGTCCTCCTTCAAAAATAAATATAGTTTGTTAATTGAAATGCAAAAATTCCTTACTGCAAAGCCCAGAGTCCTCATATAAACTCTGTCCTTACATAATACACAACTCCTCCTCTATCAGAAAACTGCAATAATTTTGCCCACTGCATGATCTCAAAGCCACAGATGCCCGGCTGCGCAGGCACAAGCTTCACTATTTTAGTTTATACCAAATCAGCCGCCTTCCCGTCAAGTAAAATCTCTGGATCATATATTTGGCATGTGTTGTTGAAGAAGCTGTGCAGAAATGCAGAAAGGGCAAGTGAATAGCAATGGCGGTAAATCCACAATCCCCTGGCCCTTCAACTCGTTGATGGTTGTTCTGTGGCGGGGTAGTGATGATGAAAGAGTTGATTTCTTTAGAAAGGAGTTTTTTCACCTCGTATCACTTTGTTTTTGTACTGCATATCTATATGGAATACAATGTTCTATCCATGAGAGTCTTGGTTATATAGTCGCTCTCAGCTAAGACAGATGAGCATTTGTATTCTACAGGGCGTTACCATTTAAGGGGAAACAAAAGAGAGTCTTATTCCAAGAGTGTCGTAAGGAGATATCAGTTATGGATAAGATTTCAAGATGAGAATTTCTTAGTACGGCCGCCGGAGTTGGCGGCATACTACTGGCCGGTGGGTTTGCAAGCCGACCGCTTGCAGCAGCGGAAAATGCTGGATGGCCCAAGCTGCCGCCTGTAAAGATCCATGTAGTTTACGTGGGTACGGGTGGGGCGTGGCCCACCCCGACATTCGATGCTCCTGCAGAGGTCGCCAAGTTCAAGAAATACCTTGCTGGTGTGCAAGCCAGGCTCGGCGATGTGAACTTTGTTGGCGGGGAGTTGATTCCCAACACTGTACAAGCAGCAACTAAAGTTGCAACTGGCATGGCCAAGGCCGACGCCGCGATCCTTGTCCATCTTAGCTTCGGAAGCGGCCAGCCGCTGCTGAAGTTGGTTGATATAGGATTACCCACGGCTATCTTTTCACAGCCTTTCAGCGGACACGACTGGATGTACGTTCCCCAATGGCAGAAAGCCGGCAAAAGAGTGTTCCTACTGCCGTCCAGCGATTACGGCGAGTTGGAACGGGCAGCAGCGCTATTACGCGTACCTGTACGTCTTCGCCAATCGCGAATCATTGTTGTAGGAAGGGCTAAGGGAACAGCCCCCACATGCTCCGCGGAGCAGGTCAGGCAGCGTCTCGGCCCCGAAGTGGTTCTGATTAGCCAGGACCAGGTTGCTGCGGCACACAAAGCTGTTGATCTTAAGACCGCCGAGGTTGAGGCTGAGCAATACTGGATCGGCCAAGCCAAGGACATTATTGAGCCGTCTAAGGCGACTATTGTCAACTCAGCTCGCATGTATCTGGCAATCAAGGACATCATGATCAAAGAACAGGCACAAGCCATCACGAGTTCTCACTGCATGGGCGCACCGGCCAAAGGCTGTCTGACGTTCAGCAAACTAAATGACCTTGGATTGGTCGGCGCCTGTGAGGGGGACATGGACTCAACGCTAACTATGCTTATTTTCAACTACGCGTTTGGCGTTCCCGGCTTTGTCAGTGATCCGCTCTTCGACACCTCGAAGAACGCGGTGATTCATGCCCACTGCACTTCGACCACAAGACTCGATGGGCCGAACGGACAACGGGCTCCCTTCTTGATTCGCACCCAGTGCGACAGCAACGCAGGAGTATCTCTGGAAGTTCAGATGAGAGTGGGACAAGAGATTACCTGCGCCAAGCTGGCTAACCTTGACACGATGCTCATCTCCACTGGCAAGATCATCGAACAGACTGATTTCCACGACCGTGGATGTCGTACTCAGATTACCACAGAGGTACCAAATGCGCGAAGGATGGCACACAATTGGGGTAGTGGCGTACTCAGCAATGATATGATGACACTGCTTCATCGCGTGGTTTTCTACGGCAATCGTCTTGAGAGTGTGAAGGATCTGGCCCCTCTGATGCAACTTAAAATCGTCGAGGAAGGTTGACCGTCCCACGGTGATAGTTCAATAAGTCCAGAAATCCTTCAAGTGCTGACACGTGATCGCTTAGTATTCAGTGTTTCATAGACCGGCCCCACCAGCTAATTAGAGCGCATTGAGCCGATATAGAATATAGACGAGTGAGCTATTTCTACTATCGATATTTGCCGAGCTGTGTTGCTAAGACTGCCAGTCTTTTAAGCCTCTCTGGCTTGACGTGGGGAGCTACACTACAGGCCGAGGAAAGTATGTATCCGCTGTCGGGTTTGCCGATTCTGAGCCTTTCCTTCACAGCCTGTTCAAAGGTCTGTTCATCGGCATTAAGCATCTCGTTGACGGCGTCCAGGTTCCCCTTGAAGAAGAATCGCCTGCCATACTTTGACTTTGCATCTTCTAAATGTACAGTACCGAGTGGTGGGGGGTCTAACGTGTCAATTCCATCGACGGAGGTTTGGCTCATAAGGTCCAAACGGTCGCCGATTGCACCACAGGTGTGAACATACGACTTTGAACCAAGTTCGCGTATCGCTTGGAAAACCTGTTCTTCATAAGGCACCACAAATTCTTCGTACATTTGACGGCTGATGAATCCTGCACCGGCGAAAGCCGAGCTTACAAGGACAGCATCAGGTTTAAATCGGGCATATAATTCAGCTTGTGCCAGTACCATTTTTGTGAACACAGAGAGCACCTGATGACACCTGGGAGGAGCATCGAGAAGAGCAAGAAGGGCCTGTTCGTACCCAAACAGCTCCATAAGATGGGTAAAAGGTGAAAATACTTCGATATGTATTGAGACATCCGGTGCAAGCTGCTTAACTTTCTGAAGCGTGCTTGTGAACCATGCAGGATACGCTGTTGATTCGGTAAGGTCAGCCTCGGGGTCGATGTCCCAGAGTTCAGGTGCGTGCCAGGTGTTCCACACATAACCGGGTAATCTGTATGTGGCGGGATCATTAATGTCAACCGTACTATAGTTCGCCCGCTCCAGGGGCACTTGCCCTGCCCTATATGTTTGCGGATTTTCATCCGGAGGAAAAACAGTTTCTAATCCTGATTTCCAGTGAAGGTGCTCATTTTTGCCAATTCTCTTATATGACTTAAGATTGTTTTTCCAGTCAGGCGGTCTGCCGGGGATGTTTACTAAAATACCGTCGAAGTTATATTTTTGCTGCAATTCGACTAAAACCTCAGCAAAGGTCTCGCTGTTGAACCAAATCTCCGAAGGATTATAGTTGCAGTTTAGGAAGTAATGCCCGAGAGCAAGCTGGCACATTACCGGAACTCGGTCCGGCTTCTTATGGTTCATCGCTGCCGCTATTCGTTGCTTTGAATTCATGCTTTTACCGCATCCGGAATACAAGAGGATGAAAAGAATCAAGAAATTAGTTAAGTACGAGTATTTTTTTATAAGTCTATTCAGGGATAAAAGCTAAAGAGGTCTGTAAGGGAAAACCGCATGTACAACCCGAGCTGCTTTCTGGAATAAGGACAAGCCCGCCGGCCGGAATGATGTTGATCCAGCAGCCAGGCCGTGTAACTCTGTTTAGCCGGCGTGGTCCTCCGTTCGGTCCCAGGTCATACATCCAGGGGTTGTCGCCACGCCAGAACAAACACCGGGCTGAAGCCGAGATACCCCCACAGCCGTGTCCATGACGGTCGAATTTCCACCCTTCGATTATTTTGCCTGTCTTGAGGTTGTAAGTATAAGGCCAGGCATAAACTGTTTCGTCGATTATTGTCGGGTGACGATTATATTCACCGTGAGCACCATCTATAGCCAGGTCGGTGCTATGGTCCTCTTCCCAGAGAAGCTTACCGGAGCGCGCGTCAAAAGCGTTATAATAATAATGAACGGAACCTTCGAGGAGTCTGGAGCCGCTTAAAAGAAGTATATCTTTGGCATAGTTAATATAGACAGGTTCTTCAAAAT
>JBGVTO010000239.1:0-11582 GCA_041862635.1 Phycisphaerae bacterium
AGGTCGTAGTTCCTTGAGGAAGACCCCCAGCGGCATTACTCACATCGTCAAAATTATCGCCGAAATATATGGTGTGTAATTTCGCACCGAAACCTCCCGTCCATTTAAGCTGCACACCCGTATCTACCAACTCGGCACCATCAGCCGGGTCCGGGAAGTAGGCGGTCTTGGGAGGAATACTAAAGCTCCAAACATCGCCTTTCCAGGGACTGTTCGGCTCGGTGTCATTGACCTCATCGATTCGCCAGTAATATGTTGTGCCCGGAACAAGGCCGTCGGGATAAGGAAATCCGGGAAAGCCCGCAACGAAAAACGTATCGGCCTGGTTGCCCCGGAACGTGTCACCGGCACCGTCGTTCACATCGTCAAAATTATCACCTAAGTACACATCGTGCGAGACCGCGAAGGGACCTGGCCTCCATGAAATGTTTACCCAGGTATCAGCATGCAAGGCACCATTAGCCGGTTTCGGCGAAGAGGCGTATGGCCATGCCTCACCTATCCCTTCCATAGCGCCCAGAACCTCAGGGGCTGTCAGCGCCTTTGTGTAGAGGCGCACATCGCTCATGTAACCTCGCCACAACTCCACGTTATTTATGGGATCGCCACCAAATCCAAAGGGATTTTCATCAATAGTTTTCGAAATCGTATTGGTTCCCGATTCAACGCCATTGCGATAATAGGTCAGATTCGGCCCATCTTTGGAAATAACGTGATGGACCCACACGTCGAGCGGGATGGAATTGTAGTTAATGCCCTCAGAGTAGCTGCCGTCGTCGTTGTAGTGCTCGAACCTTGTCGGCGTGAACTTGATGAACTGAAGAGGAGATGTAGTGCCACCGTAGCGATTGCCTAAAATCGTATCGTTGTTGGTGGCCTGATCAGCGTGCTGCTTGGCCCAGAACGCCCAGGTGAAATCGCTGTCCAGAGTGCTCGCAGGAATGATCAGATCGGTGCTTACAACTGCGCCTGTGCCGTCGTCACCGTTGAAGCTTATGACCATACCGCGCTCCGGGTCATTGACCCAGACCGAACCGCCGTCACCCAAACCACCGCTGTCGGCGTTTCTGATGGTCCCGTCATTGCCGGAGCCGGACAAATCAATAGCAGTATCCCCGGAGCCTTCATTCAAAGGCCACCACCCTATAAGATCAGGGTCGGCAGCGCCGGCTGCGCTCGTCAGAACCAATCCTAACACCAAAACAAAAGAAACCAAATTAATCAATTTTCTACACATAATAATCCTCCTTCACCCCGTCCCGTCTTCGACGGGCGGGGTTCAAAAAAAGTTAAAAATAATTACCAATTACGCTTTGGCCACACACCAAAACTCCCTTTCCCGCAGAAGCGGGATATGACTTGTCAGTTGAAATGTGAAAAACTCCACTACGAAGCACAAAGTCGCCATTATAACTAACTCTGTGTCTTGCATAATAACTCCTCCTCTGTTGAAATACTTCAAAGATACCGCTTGCCAGTGGACCAGAAACTGCTCATGCCCACATACACGGACCTAAGCCTCATCAATTTTTATACCAGATTGGCCATCTTCCTGTCAAGAATTATTTTCCTTTTTGTTAAGATTGGCTCAAAGGTGTGAAGCTTATTGATTTGGACAAGACAAATTGAAATTTGATTGAATTTATACGGAGAGCTTCCCAAAAGCTTGACCATAAACATACAAAATACTTCCGATAAAAACCGCAAACCACAACAATATGCAGCGGCAAAAAAAGTTTTTAGAGAAAACTCATTATTTTGCCTAAATCTGCTAATCTATCCAATTTAACATTGCCGATAAAACTTATCATTGATGGAATATTGATTTAAGGGAGGTTGAAACTATGGAGACTTTAACTGAGCAGCGTAAGGATAGCAGGAATACTGTTTCCTGGCCTGTTAGTGTTTGGATACCGGAAGCCAACAGGTTTTTTAACGGTCGAAGCTGTAATATTAGCAAAACAGGCGTCTTTATCACCCTTCCGGTAACAGCTCCAATCAGGCCAGGCCATATTGTAGAGCTCAATTTTCCTCGAACAGAGGCTTTGGCAAAGGAAAAAGGACAATTTGCACGTATCAAAACCGGCAAAGTTGTCAGGGTGGACCGCAAGAATCTGCTCGAAAGTGCTGAAATTGGTGTAGGTATCGCATTTCAATAGCTTATAAGACATTTTTTTAGCGTTATTGAACAAAGTTGCGGAGAGGCTTTGGGTATCCCATATACGGGGCAATGGAAGAGTTGAGACTGATGGCTGAGAGGAGTCATCAGTCTTTTTTATGTACCGAGCATGTCCACCACACAAAATAAGGGCTGCAAGTTTTATTCTCACAGCCTTAAAATAGTGCGGTGTGTGGTTATTCTGGGTGTTTTGTTTTTCCGAGCTGGCCTATTGGGCCAGGGCTGCAAGTATAATACTCACAGCCCTTCGGTACGGTGATACGAATTGTACTTTAATCCCTGCGTTTTCCGCCGCTGCTGGGCGTCTATTGCACCCAACTGGTTCATTACTCCACTTACTGTGGCTCGTTGTAGTTATAGCACTGAATATAGATCTTCCAGGAACCATCGGACTGCCTCTTGAGGTTGTCCAACTGTTTGCCAGGGCTCGTAGTTGTCTCACCTCCCTCCTTTGGCGTCATAGAATACTGCCAGCTGGAGCGAGCAAATGCCCAGTCTCCGATTACCTCAACTTTTTCCACTGTGTAGGGAAGCTCCAAGTCGAACAGACTGAACAAGCCCTCTATCATTGGCCGTAACTCCTCTTTTCCCATGGCAGCGGGGAACCCCGGCGGCATCACCACTGCGTCTTCGGTGAAGATGGACAAGTAAAGCTCTGCATCTCCCGTGCTACAGGCGAGAGTGGCCTGGTTGTACAGCTCTTTGATTGCAGCGATGTCGGCTTCGATATCTGCCTTCGTCAAATACTCAGCAAGGACGAGCAGGTCCTGGGCATCTACTATACCGTCTCCGAGAAGTGTGGGGCCAATATCACATAGTGGATCACCTGTATTCCAGTGGCCAGCCATTATACTGATATCTGAGGCATCGACCTTTCCGTCCCCGTTAAAATCAGCGATTGGAATGATTCGGAATGTGCCCTCGCCATCCTTTGGAAGTCCGGTCTCGTCCCACGTAACATTTCCACCCTCGTACACCTGGCGACCAATCCGATCCTCGAATTCCGCACTCGCTTCTGTGACAATGCCTTTGCCTCGCCAAATACCATCCTCTCCAAAAGGCTTTGCGGTTGTACCTGCACTGTCTCCGGCCAGAAGCAAATTATCCGCTAAGTCATAGATTTCCCATCTAGCTGCATAGTAGGATACCTGCCCGATGTCCCGTTTATGCGCCAGATCGAACCACCATAATATTCGTCCCTCGATGTCTCCGTGAATCTCTCCGTCCCATGCAAGTAATCTTCCCTCGTCATCTACTGTCCCAAGATGACCAACGAAGTCATACGTGATTGTACATAAAATCGCTGAAGCCGGTTTTTGGGCATCTATGGCATCGCCAGCTAAAACTGCGCCTAAAATGACCAGCAAAACCAGTGCAAGTACTGATGTGCTCTTAATTGTGATTAGTTTGTTCATTATTGTTTTCATTGTAATTTTCTCCTATTTGGTTGGAATCTTTAAAAAAGTTACCTTTAAAGAACACAGATACATCTATTACACAACTACCGGATGTATGACCTGAAGGTTCCGACAAACCTTTTGATTTATTTCATAAGCATTACCTCCTTACTGACCTTACAGCCCTAACTTGCAAGTAACTGGTTCATTTATGGAATTATAGCTCGGTTGTAGATGCGGACGTCGTCAATCAGGCCGGAGAAGAAGGTTCCTGCTTCCATCGACTTACCACAGCCCATATACAGACCACCGTCTGAGCCTTGCAATTCATCCTGTGTGTCCTGGGCAACTGCGATGCCATCGACGTAGAGTTTTCTGTTAGAACCATCCCAGACAAGACCTATCCGATGCCATCGGCCATCTGTGATGATTGTCTGTGACCGCAATGGTTTTCCAGTCCGGTTGGTACCTTTTAGCTCCGTCATCAAGTTGCCCTCGACATCGGCCATCAGCCAGTTAGCTGCACTCTGTTGTGATATAATGACCTGCCCCGGCGTACCACCGTTGATCCAGGCTAATATGCTGAACGACTCCTCTGTCGGATTCAGTGCGGCCCCTGTTATAACATAGTCATCTACACCATCCATCAGAAGTGCACCATTCACCAATCCCTCATCCGGCTGCCAAACAGGATCCCCTAATGCATATCCATTGTTTTCTCCGGCACTATCAGAAACGAACATACCCTCAGTCTCATCAAGTGCCCAATGTGCGATCAGCGTTGGGTCTTCCACCTCCTGTCCCCAGTAGCTCATCAGAACCTCTAAGTCCAGGATATCTATAACGCCGTCACTGAAAGGTGGTGCTATGTCAACCATTGGGTCATCCAGGCCCCAGGATTGGATAAGTATCAGGAGGTCTTTAATGTCCACAATGCCATCGCCGTTGAAGTCGACAACAGGACGGGTGACAAGTTTATAGTTTTTAAAGAAATTCCAGATTTCTACACTGGCATTAATATCTTGGTTTGTATTACCTGCTGCGTAACCAGGTGGACCAGCACCAGGCCAGGTATGCCCTCCATTGATCACTTTGTAATAGACTACGTTACAATTGTCGGAACAGTTTGTGTAACTAATCTTTTCGACCGTGCAGCCATCTGTCGGATCTAAATCCGGCAATATGGTGGTGTCAACCTGAACGCAATCATTGAAACTAGTCCAATAACTTAAGGTTTGATCTGCTGAATAAATGCCAGATATGCCATTTATAGGCACCCAGGTATCCGCTGTGCCATGGATATGAAGAACCGGAATTGGACGAATCGGATTGCAAGACTCTGCTGTAGAGGTTGAAATAGACCCGCCGACGGATGCTATGGCTGCAATACGATGACTCAGTTGGCAGGCCAATGTGTATGCCATAAAACCACCACGGGAGTAACCACAGGCATAAATTCTTTCAAGATCAATGCTGTAATGATTATTCAAGGTATCGATCAAAGCATTAATAAAGCCAACATCATTGACATTGGGAGCCGGCCTACCGCCACTATTCCAGGCCTTATCGATCGCACTGGGGTAAACAACAATAAATCCGCAGGTGTCTGCCACCTGATTCAGCTTTATATAGTCCATATCCTGTTGAGCAGTCCAACCACGGCTGTGCAAATGAATCACCAGGGGAAAATCCATGCTACCAGTATAGTTGCTGGGCAAGTACACCATATAGTTTCTGAGACGCCCCTCAAAGTCAAATCTGCCTCTTTGAATTTGAGCATGCAAGATTGATTGGGAAACGAATAAAAGAATTACAAAAACAAAGATCATTCGCCGTGAGGAAGAACGTAATGAAGAACATTGAATTGAAATTGTTTGTTTCATCTTACCGCCCTTTCAAATTTGTTATTATTTTCAGGCCACTTAAACTCATTGGCCCTACTCTTAAAAACGGGAAAAAGACCAGAGCCTGCCGTTTTAATTGAAATTTTTTCTGAAAATTGGTATAATTTATATAAAATCGTTCAACTGTGGAGGTTAGCAAAGATTGATGTGCAGTTTCGGCCAAAAGACACAGGAATTAGTTACTCTGGCCAAGGGAGGCGATGACTCTGCTTTGGAACAATTGTGCAGGGTTTATGGCGAGCGGGTACGGCGAATAATTCGGCTTCACATGGGCAAGGACATTCGCCCCAGGCTGGACTCGATGGATTTAGTACAGGATGCCCTTCTTTCGGCTTTGGGGGGGTTAGGAGACTTCACGTATAAGAACGAGGGTGATTTTCTGCGGTGGTTAGCAAGAATTACCCAAAACCAACTTCGCGACAATTTAGACAAACTATACACTGATAAGCGTGATATTCGCAAAGAGGTTCGACTTGAAAACTATGATCCAACTACCGGTAGTGGGTTTGTCGGAACTCCCGGAGCCATCCAGACTACCACGCCAAGTGCAATTCTGTCTAAAAAGGAAGATTTGGATAAGCTCGAAAAAGCAATAGATAAACTGAAACCCGACTATAGAGAAGTGATAGTCTTATCGAAGATCGATGGACTCTCCTACAAAGAAATAGGAGATAGACTTGGCAAAAGTATAGATTCGGTGGGACACCTACTTTCGCGAGCGATGGTGGTGCTCACCGAGGCCTTCTGGGAGATTTGATGACGACTATGGACGACAATAACAAAGAGCGTAGTTTAAAAGAGGCTGTTCGGCAGTTCGTCGAGTTGCATTTGCAAGGTAAGGCACCCGACATAGAAGAACTCGTCAGCAAATACCCGGAGTATGAGCATCAAATTAGACAGCAGGTAAAAGAGTTCCACAAAGTTGACTCATTATTTGACTCTCTTGTCCAGGCCGATAAGAGTGACTTTGAAGAGGCAGCGGCAGTAAAAGATCTCGTTGGCCAGAAAGTCGGAAGCTTTGAAATAGTAGAGATAATTGGCCGAGGGGGCATGGGGGTAGTCTATCTGGCTCGTGACACCAAGCTCAAGCGTTCAGTTGCCATCAAGAGTATCCCCGCTGGACTGGCAGCCGATTCTATTGCAAGAACGCGTTTTAGACGTGAAGCCGAACTGCTGGCCTCCTTGAATAACCCGAATATCGCCGTGATATACGAAATCATTGAACAGGAAGAAGGTGCCAGCTATTTGGTCCTTGAATACGTTCCCGGCCAGACTTTAGCTCAGCGGATTGCTAACAAGCCGCTGAAACTCGATGAGGCCCTTTCGATAGGTCAGCAAATCGCCGAGGCCGTCTCAGAAGCCCATGAAAAGGGTGTTATCCATCGCGACTTGAAACCCGGCAATATCAAAATCACGCCGGAAGGAAAAGTGAAGGTATTGGACTTCGGCCTGGCCAAGGGCACCGGCGGCCAGGACGAAAACCAAGATACCGCTATCACTCAACCCGGCCGGGTAATGGGCACGCCAGCTTACATGAGCCCGGAACAGGCCTGCGGCAAGCCGACCGATAAGCACAGCGATATCTGGTCATTTGGATGTCTTATGTACGAGATGCTGACCGGTCACTCTCCATTTGAGGGCCAGACCACCACAGAAATACTGGCACGCATTATCGAACGTCAGCCCGATTGGCAGGCACTGCCAGAGGAAACTCCTGCAAACATCGGTGTCCTTCTCCGCCGATGCCTGGAAAAGGACCCGCGCCGACGGCTTCAGCACATCGCAGATGCAGCCATTGAAATTAGAGAAACGCTAAACCTTCCAGCCACTATGCCGCCGGTCACGATGCCATCGTCCACTTCGCTTGAGCGGAAGATTGCTGACAAACCTCAGTGGCGAGCAATAGTGATGACTATTTTTACGGCTATAATTGTTATACTTTGTGGCGTAGCTCTGTGGTCACTGTTTAGGAAACAACCTGAATCTCCCTCAGGAGAGATACGATTAGTGGTCCTGCCTTTTGAGAATCTTAGCTCTCCAGAGGACCAGTATTTCGCCGATGGTATTACCGATGCTATTACTGCCCGTTTGGCTGGTATTCATGGTTTGGGTGTCATTTCAAGGCAGAGTGCTATTCAGTATAAGGGAACTGAAAAGGACACCAGGCAGATAGCTGAAGAGTTAGGTGTTGATTACATTCTGGAAGGTACGGTCCAGCGTGAGCGACCGTCAGATCCAACCAGCAGAGTTCGGATAATACCTCAGCTTGTCAGGGCATCTGATGATACACACGCGTGGATTGAAATATACGATGACGATATGAGCGAAGTCTTCCGCCTGCAATCTGATTTAGCTGAGCGAGTGGCACAGGCATTGGATATCGCCGTGCTCGAACCGGAACGCCGAGCACTGTCGTCAAGACCAACAGAGAATATGGAGGCCTACGAGTACTACCTACAAGGCAACAGCTATTTTAGTGGAGGTTTTTCCGAACACGACACAAGGATAGCAATCAGAATGTTTGAGCGAGCTGTTGAACTCGATCCCGGCTTTGCGCTTGCTTATGCTAAACTTTGCGAAACGCACGGTCATATGTATAACCAATTTGATCACAATCAGGAGCGCATTGCTATGGCCAAGCAAGCCGTGGATAAAGCGTTAGAACTTGATCCCGACCTGCCTGAAGTGCATTATGCTCTGGGGAGCTATTACAACCGTATAAGGGATAGTGAACATGCCCTGGAGCAATTCGCAATCGTCCGGAAAAGCCAGCCTAATCACACAGGGGCCATCGCACTGACCGGTTACACTCTCAGGAGGCTGGGGAAATTTGAGCAGGCAGTGAACAATTTCAAGAGGGTCTTGGAGCTTAATCCCCGAGAAGTCCTGCTACTCAACCACGTCGGATATACCTTAAGATGCATGCGCAAGTACACAGAGGCCGAGCGTTATCATGACCGTGCTATCTCGTTGGCTCCTGATGAACCCATGTCTTATCGCGCTAAGGCTTGGTTGTACATGAGCTGGAATGGCGATACTGGTAAGGCGCGGGCGGTTTTGGCAGATGCACTGCAAAACATCGAATCAACCGAAAATCCATTCGTCAATTCATTTGCTGATCTTGATGTGTTCGAAAGGGACTATAAGGTGGCGTTGGACCGCCTCTCTTTGAAATCAGAAGATATTGATAATCAGCTTTCCTTTATCACCTCTGCTCTTCGATATGCCCAAATCTATCGATATATGGATAAAAAGGAGCTGGCGAAGAAATATTACGATGAGGCTCGAAGCATTTTCGAAGCCAAGATACAGCAGTACCCGGAGGATGCACGGTTCCATGGTTCACTCGGCATAGCTTATGCCGGCCTTGGCCGTAAAGAAGATGCAATAACAGAGGGAAACTTAGCTGTAAAGCTTGATAGCAATCATGCAGTGAAATATCCCTTTCGGATAGAGGAATTGGCTCGTATCTATGTGATGGTCGGCGAACACGATGAGGCCATCGACCAGCTTGAGCATTTGATGTCCATACCCGGACCATTTTCGATTGCCTTACTTCGTCTTGACCCTGCCTGGGACCCCTTGCGCGACCATCCGCGTTATAAAAAGCTCGTAGAAGCAGATAAATAGTTCAGCAGGCCCCTTCGACCACGATCAGGGCAGGCTCCTTCGACAGGCTCAGGACAAGCTTTTTCGTTTTGCTCCGGTTTTCGATTTCAGGTTGCATCTGATGGTGTTGAAAAGGGATGCATAATTTGAGAGATTTTACTTGACGGGAAATGGGCTGATTTGGTACAAATAGGATTGATTCTGTGCCCATACAGCCGGGTTTTTGAGGATTTTCATCCTCCGAAGTGCTGGACATTTGTAGTTTTTCCGAAGAGAGGAGGAGTAATTGCAGAAATTTGTTGCTCCATAATTGAGTTTTGTGCATTTCGGTCAACAATCCATATTTTGAAGACGACGAGTGTTTTGGTGTGTGGCCAAAGCGTAAATTCAACGATTTTTTTGAAGGAGGATTATTATGCGTAAAAAAATGATTTATTTACTTTCTTTCGTTCTGCTGGTGGCTCTGTATAGCACTGCCTTGGCCTCTCTCATCGACGATTCAGCTCTGGTCATATACTATTCCTTTGACAGTGTTAGTGATATTGTCACGGACCAATCCGGCAACGGCCATGACGGCGTCGTCACCGGCGACATTACAGCAGAGCCTGCTGGCAAGTACGCAGGAGCTGCCAAATTCACGACCGGCAGTTACTTCGATTTAGATGGTGAGAATTTCCCTGTCGAAGAAGTTCCGACAATCGGTATAACAGTCGCCGCTTGGGTAAAATGTGAGAATACCGGCGATCATCACGCCATATTCAACGCCAGAGCAGGCGACGCTACCTGGCTTATTCATCCTGAGCTCCGTAGTGAAGGCAATTTTCGATGGCTGCTCCGCTCTTACGGCGGGACAACAATATTCGACATACGTGCAGGTACGGTAACATGGGACGAATGGCTACATTTTGCAGGCACATACGATAAATCGGCCGGCAAGGCAATTCTGTATATCAATGGGGAAGTGGTCCGAGAGGAAAACATATCAAACCCCGCAGATATAGCCGGAGATTGGGAAAGCGGGGCCCGTGTGGGATACAATATTGATAACGCAAGACCTTTCACGGGACTTATGGACGATTTCTTATTGTTCAGGCGTGCCCTAACGCAGGCCGAGGTTAAGAAGCTTATGCAAGGTATAGGCTCACCGTTTGCCTTTGGCCCCGCTCCGGGTGACGGTACCCTACACTCCGAAACGTGGGCGAATCTTGGCTGGTACCCGGGGGATAAAGCGGTCTCACATGATGTGTACTTCAGTGATAACTTTAATGCTGTGAACAGCGGCGCCGCCGAGACTTATCAGGGCAACCAGACCGATACATTTTTTGTTGTCGGCTTTCCGGGTTTTCCTTTTCCGGATGGTCTTGTTCCGGGCACGACCTACTACTGGCGAATCGATGAGGTCAATGACACCGAACCGAATAGTCCGTGGAAGGGTCCTGTCTGGAGCTTTACGGTTCCACCCAAAACCGCCTATTACCCAATTCCGGCTGATGGTGCCGAGTTTATAGACCCAGCCATTGAGCTTAGCTGGACGGGAGGTTTCGGGGCAAAACTGCACACCGTTTACTTTGGTGACAATTATGACGAAGTGAACAATGCAACCGGTGGTCTTCCCCAAGGGGCTACAACCTATACCCCCGGAACCCTTGAATTAGAGAAGGTTTACTACTGGCGAGTCGATGAGTTTGATGCCGTCAATACCTATAAAGGTGATGTCTGGGGCTTTACGACCCCGGGCGCCGTTGGGACCCTGAATCCGTCTAATGGCGCTATAGATGTAAAGCAGACACAGATTCTCAACTGGTTACCCGGAGACCATGCTGCTTCACATGAGGTCTATTTAGGCACAGATAAAGAACTCGTGCGCAATGCCGATACCGCTTCGCCAGAGTACAAAGGCACTATGAACCTTGGTTCTGAGAGCTATGACCCCGGAAAACTCCAGTGGGATACCACCTACTACTGGCGTATTGACGAGGTCAATAACGTCAATCCCGACAGTCCGTGGGCAGGCCCTGTCTGGAGCTTTACAACGGCCAACTTCCTCGTCGTGGACGATTTTGAATCCTACAACGACATTGACCCCCCTGACCCGGAGAGCAACAGAATATTTGAAGCGTGGTCGGACGGTTATGAAATCCCGACAAATGGAGCTCTCGTTGGTAATGAGCTTCCTCCTTATGCCGAGCAAAGTATTGTTCACAGCGGCATCCAGTCGATGCCGTATTTCTACGACAACAGTGTTGGTTACTCTGAGGCGACTCTGACATTGACTTATCCGCGTGACTGGACCGAGAATGGTGTCAGCACGCTGACGATTTGGTTCAGGGGCAAATCAGATAACGCTGCTGAGACGTTGTATGTTGCTCTCAACGGAAATGCGATCGTTACTAATGATAATCCTGATGCAGCGCAGATAACTGCCTGGACGGAATGGACTATCGACCTTCAGGCATTTGCAGACCAAGGTGTGGACCTTACCAATGTCGATGC
>JBGVTO010000240.1:0-11379 GCA_041862635.1 Phycisphaerae bacterium
CCGGCACGGCATCAGCAGCCATAATCAATTCCCGCGGCGTATATTCGCACATAATACCAACTATGCGCTTGCCTTTGGCCCTGGCGTCTGTGGCGTATTCGTAACAATTCTGTATCATTTTGCCGAACCAGGCTAAAGGCCCGTTCTCCGGGCCTTTAGCCTTTGAGCTTGCTGAATCGCACTGCGGCTCGGGTGGATTGCAAGGATCGGTCGTATCGATGTGAGGCTTTTTGTTATTACCACATTTTCCCATTGTTATCCTCAAATTTTAAAATGTTTGTTACTTTTTCTTCCTGGCGACAAAGAGACCCTGGGCAATTTTGCCCGCATGGGCAAGCTCCTGCATAAAAGCCATTTCCGCACCCATCGCCTGCATCAATTCGCTGTCAAAGCCGATGATTTTCAAGGCATCGTACGTTAGCTGCATATTAAGCATATTCAAGTACAGGTCAACGTATGGCCCGAACCTGCCGGTATCTTCAGCTGTGATAACCTCGCAGTCGTTCGCCTTTAACAAATCACTGTAGCCTTCGAGATTCTGCACATTCGGAAACTTCATAAAAGTCAAAAACCGTTCTGCTTCGGCATCGGAAAGTCCTGCCTTTCCTTCAATCCAGTCGGTAAAAGCAATGACTCCATCCGGCCTGACTATACGAGCCGCTTCGGAAATCAGCTTCTCCTTATCAACAACGTAGCACCATGCATCCTCTCCCCAGACGAAGCAGGCGCTTGCGTCTTCAAGCCCGCTGTCACAGACATCGGCAAGGGTGAATTCAATTTTGTCGGATAGTCCTTCCTGCTCGCACAGACGACGTCCCTGTTCGACGACCTTTTCAGTAGCATCTACGCCGTGCATCTGAGCCACGTCCCGAAATCGTACCAGAAAGCGTATCCCGGCACCATTGCAGCAGCAAAGGTCAACGCCTTTCATCCCCGAAGCGATACCGGCTTTTTCCGCAAGGTCCATCGACGAAACAAAACCGCCGATGTGAATCTGCTCTCCCATTATCAGCTCCCAAAGCTGCCCTTCGGGACCGCTGTAAACAGCTTGAACTTCCTTTAGACCGATGTTATCCATAGTCTTCATAATAATCCTCCTTAAAATTCATATTTTAATTGAATTGCCCATACATTGTCCTCGCGGTGGTTCAGCACATTTCCGAAATTGGCGTAACCTCCTGCAATTGTCAGATTGTCATTGATTACATAGGCCAGGCAAATGTCCCACCAGTCGTTCTCTCCTTTTATAAGATGCTCTCCACCCGGAGCAGTGTACTGATCACACAGATCGGATTTCTGCCGATACTCACTTGCCAATAACAACCTGTCCGTAAGAAAGTAGATAATGCTGCCCTCGAAGGTTGTTCGACGCTCACCGGCAAAACCAAGCAGACCGGTATGGATACCATCACCATTACGCAGGCCAGCCGATACGATAAGCGGGCGCGGCAGCCAATCGGTTATTGTCCTGGTTGCGACAGCGGTGAACTCCGTTCCAAAATCGTGGTCGGCACCAAGCGAATGGCAAAGCCCACCTGTTTGCTTGTTAATACTATCCAGACCTTCGTTCCACTTGAAATGAGCGCCTAAGGTTACTGCCGGCATCCAGGCGCGATCAAAGCCACCTTCCTCGATAACCATTAACCGTGTGTTGAAATTATGCACAAGCACATGGTTGTCGACATGTATGTTTGTAGCAGACTTCACATCATCCGGCCAATCCCCCAATCCTATGCGTTCCAGTGCGTAGCCAAGCTCTATCGTACCCAAAATATTTTCTGTTACTGCAAAGGATTCAAAATCCTTTTCTCCTATCGCCGCGAAGCTGGTTGAAAAGCTGGGCCGCCCAAACACTTCGCCTTCTTCGGGCGGATTTGCCAGATAAGCGGTACTGGTAATAAACACGCCGCTGTTGCCTTCGACGTTATGCGTCGGCAAAGGCGGCGCCGCAATTACAATGCCGGAAAAACATAATACAAATGCCAGCAAAGCAAACAACGCGATTTTTGTTATTTGTAACTTTTCCATTGTAAATACTCCCTCAAATAAACGTTTCCTACTGTTACTTTTCCTTAATACTTCCGACTTTCATTTTTTCTCCATTTGTTTTCCTCCTATTGTCTTTACCTTGCTTTTTTTCGTTCCAATAAAAAAGGCGGGTAAGAGAGATTTTCTCGTTACCCGCCGGTGCTCGTGGCTGGATTTCTTTTACCCTATCAAGTGCCAGGTTTCCTCCTGCTTTGTTTCAAACGGCCCAAGGTCAATATCTATCTGTACCTGGTACTTGCCCTTGAAATCCTCTGGCACTCGCCACGAGTACCGGCAAGTGCCGCCTCACCCATACTCGAATTTACCCGAGGCAAGTACGTTTCCTGTCTCATCTATGATTTTCACTTTTGGGGCAGAGCTCCTCCTGTAGTTTTGGTATTGCTCACCAGCCTGGCCGATAATGGCAAAATCTACCGAGATGCGCGAGCCGCTTTTGCGAACTTTGGGCTTAATCAGGAATGGCGGACCCAATTTCAGAACTGTAGTGTTATTATTTGACACCTTGATTGTTGACAGCTTTCCCCAGGGTCCGCGACTGTCAATCCTCCATGTGTTGCCATTCTGCTTCATCGACATGCTCAACTGTACCGGCCTGTGTACTCGTGAGCTTACTGTACTTGGCTCTGCTCCTGAGCTAATCGTTGCTTTACTAAGCAAGCCGCTGTGAAGCTGCAATGTAGCAAGAGCACCACCGGCATCAATTTTTATTTGGCCGGTCCCCTGCGAATAGGAGTACAACAGCAGAAGCGATGCCGCTATAATAGCAACTGAAATCCATACATCTCTTTTCTTCATAGCTTGATTCCCTCTTTGGCACTTTTCGTATCAAATCAACTCTATTTTATACCTGAGTATGCCAAAATACCAGTAAAAAAGGCCGGACAAGAGCGTTCTTTTTCCCTTTTACCCACCGTTGCTCGCAGCTTGATTTCTTTTACTATATCAGGTGCCAGGTGTCATCCTGCTTTACTTCAAACGGCCCAAGGTCGATATCCACCTGCACCTGGTATTGTCCCTTGAAATTTCTTGGTACCCGCCACGAGTACCGGCAGGTGCCGCCTCAGCCATATTTGAATAGGCCGGTGGCAAGAACTTTGCCGGCCTTATCGATAATTTTAAAGCGAGGCGGATGTTGCTGCTGTTCGTTTTTTTTGACGCCACCGACGTATTTTTCTCCGGCCTGCCCCTCCACTACAAGACCAATGGAAACCTCAAAGGCCCCGGTTTGCACATCGGTTTTGACCACAAGAGGCGGTCCTGGTTTTGCCCCACTACTTTTTAAGCCTGACAGAGCCTGCCCCTTGGCCAGGTCGAGAACCCATCTATCTCCGTTTTCATCGGTTACCGATAGCGAGGAAAGCCCGAGTTGTCGCTGGTATGAAGTTGAAGATACACTGCAGCCTCGAAATGATACCCCAATCACAAGAACCAATGCAGCAGCAACAGAGGCAATCAAAACGATTTTGGTTTTTTGAGAGGAATCACGGTAGTCGTCAGAGAACTTCGATATTATAGCCGAGATAATTTCTTTCATATAGGTCAATCCTGCTTAGGAGACGGGCCTGCCAGATTACCTTCATCGATTAGATTTTCACAATAAGCTATCGTAGAACACATACGCTCATAAACATTATAATAACTTCAGATTGATAAAAAATGTAATTTTTTTCTTTTTTCATTCTATATTCCTACTAATAAAGTTATAATGGATATATAATTCAGGTAATAAGCAGTATAAGGAGATTACAGCCCTAACTTGCGGACAGAAACGCTCTGAATTTTGTTGTAACTGTAACTACGAGTCATCAACAGTCCAATATAAAAACTGCACCGTAAAGACATTGAAAGAAGCTTTAGCAATGCAGTCGCGAAAAATATCAGCGTTTACACTGATAGAATTACTTGTAGTTATTTCTATCATATCGATGCTAATGGCTGTATTACTGCCCTCCTTAGGCAGAGCGCGTGAGCAGGCGCGAAGAGCAGCATGTATGGCCAATTTACGGTCGATTGGCCAGGGTATATATCTTTATGCCCACGATAATGACGGCAGGCTCATTCCTGGTGATTGGAGGGTATCGTGGGATGTATGGGGCCAGGTAGCGGAGTATCCGCAGGGCCGTCGAGTCCCTCCGGTTCTTGAGTCCAGGCAGGTCAACTTAGGGCATCTTCTGGCTTCCAATATACTGCCGGTGCCCAACAACGATGAGCATGTGTTTTTCTGTCCTTCGGGTCGAGCTCCCGACGGCAGTCAATGTTACGAAGGTTTTAAGCAGGCCTGGGGCAGAGATGACCTCATCACCCCAATAAGCTATATGTTTAATAACGCCCTCGACGGTTTCGATGGCTTTGTTCAAGATGGGCAGCTTGCAGTTCTGTCACACGAGGACAAGATAAATTTTCTTCGAGGAGACGGCAGTGTCGATGCTTTCAACGTCAGGCCGCTGGTTTTTGAGCCGGGCCGGGGGTCTGAGCTGCTGCAGGAAGTAACGCTTAGATACGGCGTATGCTTTCCTACCATTATGCTGCATAAATGGCTTGTAAATGGTGAGGTTAATGTAAACGAGGCAAGGGAGTATCTGAATAACCCACAGGGCTGGGCTGATAGAAACTGCACGCTGGTGAATGATGCCACGTGCAGGGCAGTTTCTAAGCCGGTACTTCTGGCAAGCGTCAGCAAGGAATCTTTGGTCTGCGATGTGGTAGGTGTTTGGGGTGCGGCACCACCGTCCGGGTGATGATGAGTATCCGGCGGTCGTGGCGATCGCTTCTCAAAAAAACATCACACCTGTCGCGACCTGGCTCGGCCACCCGCTGCGACTTGATGCGTTAAGTCGCATCGCGACGAGAGCGAGCCACGGCGGGAAAATAGCTCAAAGCCAAATCTAAAAACGCACATTTTCTTACCGAGCTTCGCCGTAGCGCTTCGCCCAGGTGAGGGTTTTGTTGTTTGTCATTTTGTATTCGCACGAACAATTGCTTTTCTGGGAAATTCCTGTCCCATACCGCCCCTTTATTAAGAAGGAAGCTGGTCATATTCTCATCGTGGACAAGCGCAGAAATATATCTAAATAAACATTTTTTATTGACACAAAAGACTCAAAGCTGATATAATCAAATTTCGGAGCTTCCAATGTTGTCGAGAAATACAATTCTGAGAGGATTGTACGATGAGAAAAACCGCGATATGTTTCCCAAAAGAAGAGAGGTTTTACAGGATTTCGTTTGCCACACTATTGGCTGTTACCTACTGTTTTGTCCTGATGCTGCCGTCGGTCACGTTCTGTGCCTCGTGGGAATCCGTAGGTCCCAGCGGAGGAAATTTTGTTGGCTCAGTAACGAATCCGACAGATGCCAACCAGATTACGGTGGTTACCACAAGACCCTCTCCATCGAATGTTTACCGGAGCACAGATGGAGGAGCAAGCTGGAGGAAGATCGGTGAAATTCCTTTTCCTGATCTGCGTGACTTCAGCGCGTTCGATTTCTCGAAGTTATATGCGATTTCGTATTATGGCTGTTACCGTTCCACAGACGGCGGTGTAAACTGGACCTTTAGCTCTTTCCCTTCCAACTCGGGCTGGGCTTATCATGTTCGTGCCGAACCGGCCGGCAGGGGCAACATTGTTTATGCTGTGGGATACTTTTACAACTCTTCTGACCGGACATACAACATGGCATTTTTCAAGAGCACAAACAGCGGGCGGAACTGGAGTGCCAGACAGTTCTTTACGTTCGAGCATTTTTATCCCTTTGACATGGCAATTTCCAGTAGCAACCCGAGTGTTATGTACGTCTCGGGTTATAAGAGAATAGGCAAGGATTATTATGGTCTCTTGTTGAAAAGCTCAGACGGCGGAAACAGCTGGTCAGATATTTCCAGTTCTGCTGATACATCCCCCAAAGTGTACTTCTATGCTGTGGCCATCGACCCTGCCGACCCGGACAGAGTCTATGTCGGGGGTTACTATTATTACCAGGGCTCATATTACATTTATTGCAGCGAAAGCACAGGGCGTACCGGTGAGTTGTCCTGGACGCGTGTTGCCACAGACTCTTATGCCTTCTCCATCGGTATTGATCCCACCGAACCGTCCAATATCTATGCTGCCGGCTATAAAGCCGTTGCTGTAAGCAGGGACTATGGTCAATCCTGGGTAACGTATGATGATTGTATTAAAGGCCAAGGAATACAAATCGAGGTGGCACCAGCCGATCCCTCCACGGTTTATATTTCCAGCTCCAATGGTTTGTTCAAGTCGCTGGACTCAGGTAATACCTGGGACTTTGCCCATGAAGGTATTAAAGCTACGAGGGTCCCGGCTCTGGCAGTAGCGCCCTCGAAACCCACGACTGTTCTCATAGAATATGAAGGCTGTGAGATGATGGGCTCATACGACAGCGGCAATAACTGGGACTACCTTGGATATTTTGTTATATGCGGAAACGTCTGTGACATTCTAATTAATCCTCTCGATGAGAATGTTGTTCTTGCCCTGGAAGGTGATGGGTGAGGCAGCTCCGAGCTCTACAGGAGCACAGACGGATGTTCCGTCTGGAGAGAAGTCGATAGTTATTTTGAAGATGGCTGGTGCCTTACGCAGGACCCCAGTAATCCGGATGTCGCCTATACCGGTGGAAGTTTTTACAACCGGATAACGCAGAAGTACTCGATGTCCGTATGCAAGACAATGGACGGAGGGAGAACATGGGGAACCCGAAGAAATCTTGGAAATGAAGGCACCTACTGGACTTCCTGCCGGGACATAGCCGTGGCGCCAAGCAATCCCTCGATCGTCTATGCCGTTGGACAGGTGGATGATTACGTGAAGATCTGGCGTTCAGACGACGCCGGCAACTCCTGGGTCGATATTACCGGAAATCTGGATTCATTCCATTCCAGATACGACCTTGTGTATGCAATTTGGGTGGAGCCCGATGACCCGTACGCTCTGGTGGTGGGGACCAGCAAGGGGGTCTATAAGACAAGACCACCGGTGGGAAGAGATACAACGACAAGGGACTGGATACGAACACCTCTAAGGCATTCGACCCGTGCGTTTGCCTACGACCAAGCAAAGGATATTCTTTACGCAGCTACCGAGATAGAGGGTGTCTATTACTCCGAGGACCGCGGCACATCCTGGCTGGAGCTGAACGACGGCCTGGATTATTTGAAAACGTTGTGTATCGGTCTGGATTCCGAGAACGATATACTCTATATCGGCACGGACGGCGGCAGTGTTTGGCGCCTTGACCTCGGCGAGACCAGCTTATCTGATGTGGACTTAAACATCGAACTTTACTGACCTTACTATCCCGGCAGACAAATAGATGGGGACGTGTTTCCGGCCCCTGAGTGGTGTCCCTGTCTCGGCGTGGCCAAGCCACGTCGCGAGAAGTTGGCTTCAGCAGGCAAATCCCTTGCTATTTCCCTTCGGTTAAAGTAGAATAATTTTTTTATTGTTCGTCTTAACGGTTTCTGTTTTGCAGAACTCAAGGTGACTTATGAAACAGCAGAATGAATCCGCTGCGGTCGGATTGCGAAAACTGCCCTCGGTAGATACCCTCCTAAAAAACCCCGACCTGGAAAAATATATCGCCGAGGTGGGCAGGAAAGTAGTGACCGATTCAATCCGCCGGGCGGTTGACGAAGCTCGAGAACACATTCTCGCCCAAAAAGCTCCTGAGATAGATGAGAAAAAAATTCACAAAAAAATCATAGACGATACTAAGCACCGTTTAGAAGCAATGATGCGCCCGTACTATCGAAAAGTCATTAACGCAACGGGCATCATTTTGCATACGGGGCTTGGTCGTGCAGTACTCCCTTTGCAAGCGCTGCGGCAAATTCAGGATGAATTGTCGGGATATTCGCTGCTCCAGGCGGATATCGAAACCGGCAAACGCTCAAAGCGAGACCAGCGTATCGAGCAGCTCCTCCGGCAGCTGACAGGCGCCGAGGCAGCCACCGTTGTCAATAACAATGCCGCCGCCACTTCTATTGTGCTGAATACAGTTGCGAACGGTAAAGAAGTCATAGTTTCCCGTGGGCAGCTTGTTGAAATCGGCGGTTCGTTCCGCCTGCCGGACGTTATGGCTTTCAGCGGTGCAAAACTTATTGAAGTAGGAACTACCAACAAAACACATCCGCGTGACTACGCCAATGCGATTACCGAGAATACCGCTGCGATTCTGCGTGTGCACCCGAGCAATTACAAAATTCAGGGATTCTCTTCGGAAGTGCCGCTCGATGAGCTTGTTGATATAGCGCATTCACACAAGCTGATTATGATTGACGACGTCGGCGCAGGTGCACTTATCGATTTTTCGCAATTCGGATTTGAACCCGAACCGACCCTGACCGAATCAATCAGTAAAGGGGCCGACATTGTCACTTCAAGCGCCGACAAGCTGATAGGTGCCTCTCAGGGAGGAATCATCCTCGGCAAAGCTGAGCTAATAGGTGCCATACGCAAGAACCAGTTCGCCAGAATCGTACGTGTCGGGAAACTTACTCTTGCGGCGCTGGAAGCGACTCTGAAACTTTTCCTCGATGAATCAATGGCTCTTAGCCAGGTCCCCACCCTGCAAATGCTCAGGCGGGATGACTCGGAAATCGCTAAGAAAGCCGAGCACTTAGCTTCCCAGCTTGGCAAAAGCATTTCCGATTCCACTATCACGACCATCCCCGGCTTTTCGCAGATGGGCAGCGGTTCCCTGCCGACGCAAAACCTGGCAACAACGCTGGTAGCCATACGCCCGGAAAAAATCAGTGCAGAGTCACTTGCGAACCAGCTTCGCCGATACGGTACTCCTATTTTTACCCGAATACAAAACGACCAGGTCCTTATTGACCCCCGAACTCTTCTAAGCGGGGATGATAAGATAGTTATTAAAGCGCTGCTCGATATTCTTGGGTAAAGACTAATAGTCTGTCAAATTTGATTTGATAGCTTGGAATGGCGGCTACCTCAAGCGCAGCACCTGCTTTCGCGGGCACAAGCTTGGGGATGGCTTCTCTTTCATTCACCATCCCCAAAGCCTTCGGCTTTGAGGCTGCCACCCAACCGTGGGAATAACAACTTACAGATTCGAGCTTGACGCAATCCTAATACCTATGAATATGTCGCAAAAGAACATTACGCTCGGCACAGCCGGCCATATAGACCACGGCAAAACGGCGCTAATAAAATGTCTGACCGGATGCGACACTGACCATCTCAAGGCCGAAAAGGAACGCGGGATGTCCATCGACCTCGGATTTGCACCGTGCAGCGTTTCGGGCCTGGAAGTCGGCATTGTTGACGTTCCCGGCCATGAGAATTTCATAAAAACGATGGTGGCCGGCGCAAGCGGTATTGACGGCACTATCTTTGTTATCGCCGCTGACGACGGCGTAATGCCGCAAACGCGTGAGCATCTCGACATACTTACACTGCTCGGTGTCAAATACGGCATCGTGGCTTTGACGAAGGTAGATTGCGTTGACCAGCAGCGCGTGGGTAATGTTACGGCCGAGATTAAGGATTTTCTTGTCGGCACATTTTTGGAAGAAGCCCCGATTCTTCCTGTATCCGGCATAACAGGCCAGGGCTTCGATGTTTTTTACGAGGCCCTTAAAGAGCTTGTCGGCACAATCGAACCAAAGAGAACCGACGGGGTATTTCGACTGCCGGTCGAGCGGACGTTCTCTGTCAAGGGCTACGGCACCGTAGTTACCGGCATTCCGGTAGCAGGCTCAGCTAAAATTGGCGAGGCGATGGTCCTTTTCCCACACGGAATAAAAGGCCGAATAAAAGCCATACAGGTTTATAAACGAGACAGCGAAATCGCTATGGTCGGCCAGTGCGCCGCGCTCAATGTCCCTCAATGGGACTACAAGACCGTCAAACGGGGCAATGTGGTTACGCTCGGCGAATTTTTCCAGCCGCAGCAGTGGTACTTATGTAAACTTAGAATCCTGCCTCATATAAAATCTCCTCTTAAAAATGGTACTAATATAAAGTTTCACACCGGCACCTCCGAGATTGTCGCCACGGTTTTTGTGCTGGAAGGCAATACAGTTTCTGCCAACAATGAGTGTCTGGTTCAGCTCAGATTAAATGAGCCCGTCGTAGCGGCCCCACGCGACCGTTTCATATTACGAACTCTCTCACCTGTACAGACAGTCGGCGGGGGAATGATTGTCGAAGCACTTCCCAAAAAACTCAAACGAAACCATCCCCAGACAATCCAGGATGCCAGCAACCGTGCCCGGGCCGTGCTTGTCGATAAGGATTTTGCTGAATACTGTATAAAAACCGCCGAGGCCTTTGCTGTCAATGAAACCGAACTTTCAATCCGTACCAAGATACTTCCCGAACTGCTCAAAGCAATCATCGCCGAGCTTGTTCAACAGGAAAAGGTGTTGTATTTGGATTCAAAGCTGTATATCCACACAGACACGGCTGATAATGTCCAGCAGCAACTGCTTAACATTGTTAGTGACTTTCACCACAGCAAGCCCGAAAGCCCCGGATCGACCGTCGAGCAGTTTTATGAGGCGTCCCAACTGAAAAAGGATGTTTTTGACGGCCTTGTTAATCTCCTAACTTCGCAGGGCAAGCTCGTCGAAAGAAAACATCGTCTGGCCTTGCCCGAACATCAGGAAACCTTCAGTGACGATGAACAAAAATTGCTCCAGAGCATCGAATCACTTTTCAAAGAACGAGCGTTTAATCCGCCCAAATTCGAAGAAGTTATTCAACAAACAGCAGCAGCTCCGGAAAAGGTGCAGAAAATCCAGCGAATACTAATCGAACAGGAAAGACTTGTCCGAGTAGAAAATGACCTATTCTTCCACAGTGAGGCTGTTGAGCAAGCGCGCCAAATTCTAATCTCCTTTATCAATAAAGAAGGCAAACTGGAAAGCGTAAAGTTCAAGTATCTACTTGATACCACCAGAAAGTTTGCCATCCCATTGCTCGACTATTTCGACCGCATCGGCGTAACCCGGCGCGTGGGCTATACCCGCTATTTAAAAATTCCCACAATTGACTAATTAGCCAGCGACTGGTATGGTTTAGAATCTAAAAAGTCTTATTCGGCGTTTTGAAGAGAGAGAAGAAATGCGTTTTGGAAAAATCGCGATAACGTTACTTGTTGTGGCGGCTTTGACTGCCAGTGCGAGTATCATACTTCGCCCCGGCTGAGGCAATCCTATCAATGCCCTTGTAGGGTTAATAATAAATCTTTCAATTCCTGCTGCCTTAGTGTTTGGTATCCTGGGAATCATTTTCGACCGCCTCAAATTCTTTGCAATTTCAACCGTTGTCATTGTTGTCGGAG
>JBGVTO010000241.1:0-3175 GCA_041862635.1 Phycisphaerae bacterium
ATCCCATTGTTGGTAAGGCGCTCACAAAGGCCAAAGAAACCGTTTGTTAGGGTCTTTTGCTTCCAGATATTGCAGGCAAGGTTCGATTTTTTAAGTTCGGCGCTCTCCACTATTGAAACACTCACCACAATCTCCAAAAATATCACTCCTAAAACAATATCTGCCATGTTCATAATACCTAATTTTTTCTTTTCACAAAGCATCGATTCGTTCGATTTTGGAAGCAGCACGAAATAATAAATCGTGCTGCTGCGCATAAATATATCAAATTCGTGCTACTATGCCAATAATATAATTGACAGAAAAATCAAAATTTGTTAGGTGTATTCCTCTACTTATGGATTACTGGTTTAAAGGAAACTGTATGGCTTCGTCAGAAAAAGTGCTCATCATCGATTTGGACAGAAATCCCGAAAATCAAAAGCTCCTCGATGGCAAACCGCAAACCTGTGGAATGCACTCGGGCAGAGTATATTTACCCCCCGGCCAGGCCTGTGGCCAACACAGCACAAAGAATCGTGAGGAGCTGCTCGTTTTTCTATCCGGACAGGGCGAATTGATGATTGGCGAAGAAGACTCCTATCAAGTTGGCCAGGGCAAGGTCTCCTATATTCCCCCTCACACAGCCCACGACGTTAAAAATACCGGCTCTGAACCCCTTGTTTACGTCTATTGCGTCGCCACCACAACTGCCGAATAATATACCTCGATTGTAAATCAAGTTCTCAGTGACCCGACTCTATCAACATGGTATAGATTTTAGTGGATTTTATGCTATGTTTATGTTACCGATGTCGAACATGGAAACATCAATACACAAACGCAGAAGAATACTTCTCCACTTTTTTCTGGGGATTGGATTGCCCAGTTTGCTTCTGGGTTATCTTGCGTTCCGTGGCATCCAGAATGATATGGCGTTGCTGGAAAAAGAACAGCTCAACAAACACAATACAATTGCTCAACAGATTACTAATTCAATTAATGACAAGATTTCGGCTCTCGAAGGGGCCTTTCTCGATTCCATCGCAAATCACCAAGTGCCTCAGCGCAGTTCAGCCGTCCTCCGTTCGCTGGAGCGTCTCAAAAGCCGGCAGCCTCTCATTGAAGAAGTCTTCTTATTTGAAAGCGCCGAACGCATTCAGCTTCCCCTTGCAAAGCTCCTTTTTTTCCCCGGCGACAAGGCAAAATCATTACCCCCTCAACCACAACCATCCGCCCTATTGTTCGGTCAGCAACAAGAATTTCAACAGAAGCGTTATCAAGAAGCCCTGACCAGCTATAAGCAAGCCTTTGCCCAGGTTTCCAATCACCAGGCCAAGGCTGAAGCTCTAAATGCAATTGCCAGAGTTCAGAGAAAGTCAAACCTCTTGTCAGACGCCATAAAATCGTACAAGACAATTACCCAAAACTACAGCGATATACCAATGGGCAGTGGTATGCCATCGGGATTGGCTGCGCAGTTAGAGCTTGGTGATTTATTTCTTGCAATCGATGATGCCGACAGTGCCGTTCAGACGTTTATTCGCTTATACCAGGATCTGATTCATGCAGAATGGGCACTGGAAAAATCTCAATATGAATTTTTTGCTCAACAAGCTGAAGATTCGATTGATGAAATCTTTTCGCAAAATGCACCCCGCCCGTCAAAGACGGGACGGGGTGAATCCGTGCAGTCATACCAAAGCACCTTTAGAATATTGAAAAGCGAGGAAAAGAAACAAAGAGAATTCACGGAAAGGCTGCTTACATTTCAGAACAATGCAGCGCCTAATTTGCTGGCAAAAGTTCCTCGAAATATGGAAGACCCCCGCAATGCACTCAAGCGATTTACATTGGACATCGCAGGACGCACGTATCTTGTTTCCATCCCGGGCGAGCGGGAAGGAAATGGAAACCAGGTTAACGGTATCTGGGGGCTTCTGCTCAATCCTGAACAGCTCAAGGCTGACCTTCTTGCGCCGGTAATCCGGCAGCATGTTTCCTCGGAGGATATTCACTGGATTGTAAGAGGCAGGGACGGCCAAGCCATCTTGAAATCAGATAGCTCAGCGTCGGGTTCTATAACCGTCAGAGCCAATTTTGTCGGGAACTTTCCACCCTGGTCTCTTGAGCTCTATCAACAGGACCCGCGTCTTTTTGAAACGCTTCTAACTTCACGACGCGGCATTTATCTTTATATGTTTATCCTTCTCGCAGGTATTCTGATATTTGGCCTGACCCTGACAATTCGCATCGTTACTCATGAGCTTGAGCTTGGAAAAATGAAGTCCGATTTTGTTTCGACCATTTCCCACGAATTCAAGAGCCCTTTAACATCTATCCGACAGTTGTCCGAGATGCTTCAAGCCGGCCGGGTCCCTTCTGAAGAACGCCGCCAACGCTACTATAATGTTCTCTTGGAACAAAGTGAAAGACTCTCGTTACTCATCGACAACATTTTAGATTTTGCCAAGATGGAAGAAGGTAAAAAAGAATTCGAGTTCGAGATGGTTGATATAGGCCCACTATTGGAAGAGCTAATTTCGACGATTCAACAGCAGGTACGTCACGAGGGATTTACGGTTCAGGCAGAAATTGATACACCACTGCCATCCATTCAGGCAGACCGTGCCGCCATAACCCAGGCGATTACCAATTTGATTGACAATGCCATCAAATACTCTGCCGGAGCCAAAAAGATATACGTTCGGGGATTTACCCGGAATCAATATCTGGTTATTGCCGTCCAGGACTTCGGTGTCGGCATCGAGCCGGAAGAAATCGATAAAGTTTTTGAACGCTTCTATCGCGGCGGCGATGAGCTGACACGGACGGTAAAAGGAAGCGGGCTTGGATTGACTTTGGTCAAACAAATTGTCCAAGCCCATCACGGGAGTGTGCACGTTGAAAGCGAGCCGGGCCGTGGCAGCACTTTTTCGATAAGGCTTCCGCTTCAATTGACGGAGGTTTAATGAAATGGAAAAAATTCTTATCATTGAAGATGAGGAAAGTATCCTGATGGCGTTGGCCGATGACCTCGCACTTGAGGGGTACGAAGTTACAAGCGCAAGAGATGGACTCCAGGGCCTCTCAATGGCAAAAGAGAAGAGATACGACCTCATCATTCTCGACATTATGCTGCCGAAGATGGACGGTTTTGAGGTTTGCAAACAATTGCGTCAAGCCGGCGTGGCCA
>JBGVTO010000242.1:0-4505 GCA_041862635.1 Phycisphaerae bacterium
AACACATCTGAACGAAATTGAAACCGTCAGACTCGAGGACCAGTCCACCTCAGAACCGATCTCTGTCGAGCAGGCTACCGAGGAGATCGTTGAGCAAATTAAAGAGCCGAATGAGTCGCGCCCCACAATCGAATTAACCCTGGAAGAAGTTCGCGCGGCAGCGATTGCCAATAATCTTGATTTGAAGGTAGAGCTGGTTGACCCATCGATTGCTCAGCAAGATGTCGACGAAGCACGAGCAAAATTTGAATCGGTCTTCTTTGGCTCTGCTCGGCACCACAGGACAGAAGCCGTAGGCAGCGCGACTGTATCCAAGACCAGCTCCTATGAGGTAGGGATTGAGTCGCCGCTTCACACGGGTGGCCAGATCACTGTAAGTTCTCCCTTTAGCGATACTGAATACGACGGTGCAGATTTCGAGGGTGTCTCAGCAGCAGCAGTCAGCGTTTCCTTCATCCAGAAGCTGTTGCAAAATGCCGGCACCCGCGTGAAAACGCATCCTATCCGGCTCGTGAGCCATCAGAAGCACATCATTGATGCCGGGACAAAACTCGGGGCCATCTATATCTTGGCCGATGCTGACATTGCCTACTGGCGTTTGTTTGCGGCTCATCGTGAGCTTGAGGTACGCCGGGAACAATACAAGCTAGCCCAGGACCAGTTAGATCACGCCCGTCGCAAGGTCGCAACGGGCTCTGCACCAAAAATTGAGATCGTCCGCGCAGAAGCAGGATTGGCTAGTCGTCTTGAAGATGTCATCACCGCCGAAACGACTCTTCGCAATCGCGAACGTGACCTTAAGCAGATTATGAACCGCGACGACATGCCCATGAACTCTGCCATCTCTATCGTCACAGCAACTGAGCCTAATCCATTGGGATTGGAACTGGATGAGGAAGTGATGGCAGAAGCCGCTATCGCAAACAGGATGGAGATGATCAAACTGGAACTACGTCTGGCCAAGGACGACATCTACATCGAATTGGCCCGTAATGACACTTTGCCTGTGCTTACGTTCGACTATACTTATACGGCAAGGACCCAATCGGGCACGATCGGCGGGGCTATTGGGCAGCTCGCTAACAGCTCATCTCCTGATCATTTTATAGGATTGTCAGCCACTATCCCGTTAGGCAACGAAGCCGCGAAGGCACGCCTGCGGCGTGCTCGTCTTGAGCAGATTCGAAGTCTCGCGACCCGTGAACAGTTGCAACTCACGATTCGTCAGCAAGTATACGAGGCAGTGAATAGACTACGGCAAAATTGGCGGGGAATCCTGGCTGCGACGCAGGGTGTAACTGCTGCCTATCGCTATTACAAAGTCGAACAGTCCCAGTTTCAACTTGGCAGACGCACGAGCACAGATGTGCTCTATGCCGCAACGGTTTTAGCTGATGCACAATTGCGTAAGATCCGGGCTTTCATAGAATACGAGATCGCTCAGGTGAACCTCGCTCGCGCCACTGGCACCCTGCTTGGTTATGGCAAGATCCAGTTGGAGCCGATTGACATCGAAGGCAAATAAAATTAGATAATTTATCAATGACCATTGCTATACTGTCATCAACAACGTAATCCTTGTAGATACATGATGTAGCTGAGAATTGATAATGGAAATGAAAGTGACACGACGAGAGTTCCTCAAGCAAACGGTTGAAAAGCCAGCAACAGTTGGGACCATTGGCACGGTAGCTTGGTTGTTTCAGCCAGCCTGCTGTCAGGCAGCCGCTCATAACCCCACTGGCATTCAGCCGCAGGCTGATTCAACGATCAAGTTTTGGCTAATAAGTCAGCAATCTATTGCAGGATGGAATTTACGAGAAGGACAGGTGATGCCATACGTTAGGCAGCTATATGAACTTGGGAGGATTAGATTATGAAAAAAAGTATTTTTCTTATTATAGTAATAATATCCGTATTTATTAGTACTTCTGCTCAAAAACATCCTTTGCCGGAGGTAGATCCAGAACAAAAAAAAGAACTTATGGAATATGTGGTGAATCATTATATGACACCTGAAAACTACATTATAAATAAGTTTAAAGATCATGATGTAGTTATCGTAGGAGAAACGCACAGGTTAAAACATGATGTTGAACTCATTCAACAACTAATTCCCAAGCTATATGAAAATGGAGTCTTTATTCTCGCAACGGAATTTGCCAGAAGGGAGGATCAGCACTTAATAGATTCTTTGCTAAATAATAATATATATGACCAGCTATTAGCAGAAAAGATTACATTGTTACAATTTGTACATTGGGGATATAAAGAATATGTCGATATATATAAAGCTGCATGGCAATGGAACAAAAATCTGGATGAAGGGAAAAGAAAATTTAGAATTCTTGCTTTGGGCGATTCTCCTGATTGGAGTCTGATTAAAAGTCAAGAAGATAGGGATAATCCTGAAATAAAAAGAAAAGTGTGGCGAGGAGGAGGTGAAAATCTTTGGGCCAAAGTGATATTAGACGAGGTTGTTGACAAGGGAGAAAAAGCACTCGTTTATTGTGGTATCCATCATGGGTTTACTGAATATAATCAACCTATATATGACTTCAATAATCAAAAATTCGTTAGATTTGTTATAAATCGAATGGGCAACTATATTTATAAAGAAATTGGGAAAAGAGCGATAACAATTTATCTCCATGCACCTTGGATTTCTGCAGAAGGATGGGATAAACCATCGGTATATCCTGTGGACGGCCAATCGATTACTTTTGTTGATTTAAGATATTCTTCAATTACCGACGGATTTATTAGTGGCAGTGGGACTTTTTCAACTGCTCCGCCGGACCTGGATTCGTAAGTTTGCGGTTGGCTGTGAGAAACTAAGAAGGGCAGAAATGAAACGCTGTTCTAAATGCGAGAAGTGGAAAGACGAGAGTGAATTTAGCATACAGCGTAGCCGCAAAGATGGACTGAGGTTTTGGTGTAAAAAATGCGAGAATGAATACAGCCACAAGTATTATAGCCGAAACAGGAAAGGTAGGAAAAAATACCGTAAATATGATGAGTTCCACCAAGTTGTTGAAGGTGTCAAGCAAAAACAATGCAAGTATTCCAAGCGAACGTAAAGATAAATTCCTGGAAATATGCAGGTGCGTAGATAAGAACTATCGCGTCGACGATTCCGATTATACGGGTCTGGATTTTGGGGTCGTGGGTTCATAGCGGGGGCGCGTTTCGAACATACGACCTGCCCGGGAATGTGTCGTAGGGCATGACTATGGCTCACCTGTCGCAACATGGTGTTCACAAAGGAAGCACTCCTGAAAATCGAATGTCAATTTGATGAAGGGGAACTTTACCCCAAGTAATCCACAATTGATACACAGGGTCCGAACAGGATATTCCATTTCGATGCGTCGCGCGGGCGACAAGGAAGCAAATGGCCCTCAACAAATAAGGCAACTGATTCTTATGCCACTTGTGAAGCACTTCATTTATCCCGTCCCAACTGAATGAACTTTCGTCCAACCAGAATCAACCAAATTAATTGAGGTAATCCCCCAATCTTCAAGAGTATGGCACCTATCCTTTCGGGCAAGAAGGCTAATATCATGATGATTCGAATTAAATCAAGTCCATGCCCTACAATTCCCAAATATGCAGTTTTTTTGCCATAGATATTACTTCGTAACATCAGGACCGAGAATATCACAGCGGCGCCTTCAACGAAAAAACCCCCTATCTTCACACCTGTATTGATGGTAGCAATTTTCGTCTCCCCTGCTGCCAACAAAAATATTCTCTGTGGTTCTGTTGTCGCAGCCGCGTATTGATCGCTGAGAAAAACCATAGGGTAGGCCATATTTGTCACCAACAGGACCGTTAATCCTATGAAGGCAAAAAGCGCCGCCAGTGCCGTATAAGCTCTATTGACTTGTCTAAGGGTGCTGTAAAGAGCAAAAAAAAACAGATAATAAAGCATCATGCCAAAAAGAGTGGGAAAAGAAAGCAGCAAGAGTCCAACTGGTCTATTATTCTGTAATAGTACGAACCAGCTCTCTGCATTGCGAGGATATGGACCCAAAGCTATCCAAACGATAATATCGAACAGGAAAAACATCATCATGACCAGGGTAGCTACACCGCTTATTTTGTACAAGCTTTTCCAAGTGGGGTCCGTAATTTCCTTATTAGGTTCGTTCAATCGCTAATAACTCCTATAGATATGGTTCGCTATCCTATCGCATGTAAATTCTGTTCGACTGAGACAACTCTGTCAACAGAAAATTCCCTCAAATGCGAATCCGCGCGGGAAGAAAGAATCGACATTTTCTGGCTTAAAGTCGCCACAAGAAACTGTGATTTTGAGCTGAAAATTGGGTCTGGATTTTATCTCCAGGGGTTCATAGCGGGGGCCCGTTTCGAACATACGACCTTGTGTCGGGGTCTGCATGGCCGACAATAGATAAGTCTCATATATGTAAAGATTTACAGAAATTCACGGTTCCAGTAAACCGACAACTCCGACAATCATTAAGGGCAAATTCGAA